>NZ_QSCK01000001.1:237543-238746 GCF_003463035.1 Roseburia sp. OF03-24
CTTATTGAGAGTCTCATACATATTGAAGTTCTCATCATTATTCACACAGACTGTATATCTGCTGTCCTGTCCGTAAATCCTTGTGTCATATTCCATAGATCCAAGCATCATCTCCGGATGCTCTGCAAAATAAGAGTTGACTGCAATGCCATTCTCAGTTACACCAAGGTGTACCCAGTCAGGTTCAATATCAATCTTTCTCTCCCTCTTCTGCAAAAACAGGATATCTGCTGTCACTTCGGTTCCTGCATTATCTTTAAATGCAGTATTCGGAAGTCTTATCGCTCCCACAAGCTCTGCTCTTTCAGCCAGATACTTTCGGATAGTAGGATTTGCCTTATCAAGTGTTCCCTTTGTGGTGATTACTGCAACCATGCCTCCCGGTCTTACCTGGTCAAGTGCTTTTGCCAGAAAATAATCGTGGATACGGAAGTTATACTTGTTGTACTTCGGATCAAATACCTTATAATCTCCAAATGGCACATTTCCGACAACTACATCAAAAAAGTTATCCGGATATGTGGTATTCTCAAATCCTGTAATACTGATATTGGCATTCTGATAAAGCTGCTTTGCGATTCTTCCCGAAATGCTGTCAAGCTCCACTCCATACAGCTTTGCTTCATGCATTGTTTCCGGCATACTTCCAAAGAAGTTACCGATACCCATAGATGGCTCTAATACATTGCCGCCTCTGAAACCAAACTGGACAAGTGCCGAATTTATGCACATGGCAATCTCCGGTGAAGTATAAAAGGCGTTATTTACTGTTGCCCTTGCAGCACTGTATTCCTCATCAGATAAAAGGTCTTTCAGCTCTGCATATTCTTTGCTCCAGCCTGCGTTATTCTCATCAAATGCCTGTGACAGTCCGCCCCATCCGACAAACTTCGACAGAGTTTTCTGTTCCTCAGGTGTGGCAAGCCTGTTCTCTGATTCAATCTGCTTTAAAGTGCGGATTGCATCCATATTCCACTGGTATCTGGTCTTAGCACCGCCTTTTTCCATTTCCCAGAGGTTGTAGTGGAAGTTGTGTTTTTTCTGTACTGCATCATCTGAAACCACATGTCCATTCTCATCAATCTTGGTTTCCCAGCCATTCGCTATTGCTCTTTCCCTGGTTTCAAGACGATTGGCTTTTACACTATCCTCGATATCAAAGAATCTCTTATAGACCGGATTCATCTTATCCCTGTCAGCCTT
>NZ_QSCK01000010.1:0-315 GCF_003463035.1 Roseburia sp. OF03-24
GACCAATAACACAAAATATTTTTTCAAATGTGTATGGCAATAAACATGAGCATAGTGGGATACATTGAAGTTTTTGCCAACGTTATCAAACAAATAATAAACCATTGAATATAGTTATTTGGAAATATCTTTTTAATCAGATTCAGACACAAAACACTAAAAATTTACGCACCCCCAAGGTTGTAAAATGAGTTCCCCAGCTAAGGGTGGTTCACAACCTTGCGGCTGGCGAATCGCATCAAGCCGGGACTCGTTTTGTGACTTTGGAAGAAAATTAGAAACTCTTAGGATGCCTGTCCGTAACACAGTGTTGTG
>NZ_QSCK01000010.1:325-117536 GCF_003463035.1 Roseburia sp. OF03-24
TGCTGCCATGGACGGCAGCACAAGTCCTAATGTGCCCGGACGGCACATTTAGGACGCACACGTCACTCCGCCCCAACCTGAATCAGGCATGCTTAGAGTTTCTTATTTTCGGACAACGGAAACAAAACAATCCCGGCTTGATGCAATTTGCCACTTACAAAACTGCGACGCCACCCTTAGCCGGGGAACTCATAGCCCAACAAACCACAATTTATCGGGCAATGCATTTTATGATCTGAGCCATCGGAGGTCGTTGGAATGTTGTTAGAAGAATTTGATATGGATGAATATATTAAGATGGAACGCCGGGACAGCTATGAAGATGGATTATCTGAAGGCTTATCCAAAGGTCACATTAACGGCGAGTACTCACACCGTATACACACTGTCTATAACATGTTTCACAAAAACATTCCTGTAGAAACCTGTGCCAATTTACTCAACGAAGATATTTCCTTTGTTAATAAAATCTATCTCTTATGTCAGACGCACGCAGAATGGTCAAAAGATACTCTTAAAAAATCTTTAAACGAAAAATAATGCTGTTGAAAAAATAAGTCCCAAAAAAAGCATGCCGGAAAATCTATCCAAATGATATTTTCCAGCATGCTTTTCGCCATTGAAGTTACAATTATGGACAATGTAATAATTGCAGCTATACTCACAGTTCCAATTCAATCCTGCGATTCGTGTGTTCATAACGCTGCAGCACAACCCCCGCTGCTTTCAGCATCTTCTTTGATGCCACAACCGACGGTGTTGTCTCATATTTGTCGCTGTCATACACGATCCTGCGGATTCCTGACTGGATGATTGCTTTCGCACATTCATTGCATGGAAACAGTGTAACGTAGATCGTCGCGCCCTCTAAACTTCCGCCCCGGTAATTTAAAATTGCATTCAGCTCACTGTGTGTAGTGTAGAAATATTTATTCTCTAAAGGCTCGCCCTCTCGCTCCCACGGGAAATCATCATCCGAGCAGCCGGTCGGAAACCCATTATACCCCATTGAGAGTATCTTGTGATCTTCGCTGACAATGCAGGCTCCCACCTGTGTATTCGGATCTTTTGAACGCATTCCCGAAAGCAGTGCAACTCCCATAAAATATTCATCCCAGCTGATATAATCTTTCCTTTTGCCGCTCATGTTGATCTCCATTCTGCAGACGTTTTCCTGCATCAGAGAAACCGCAGATTAATTTGATTCTGCGATAAAACTGCTTTGTGACGTCTGCGGCACAAACAGCCATATAAAAATATGCTGTCAATTATTTTCATACTATTTGGTTCCAAAAATACGGTCTCCGGCATCTCCAAGTCCCGGAACAATATAACCATGCTCGTTTAAATGATCATCTAAAGCTCCAATGTATACATCTACATCCGGATGATCTTCCTGCATTTTCTTCACGCCTTCCGGTGCTGCGATAATACACATCAGGCGAATATTTTTAACACCTTTATCCTTTAGCATCTGGATTGCTGCCGATGATGAACCACCGGTTGCCAGCATCGGATCTACCACAAATACCTCTCTGTTTGCGCAGTCTGCCGGAAGTTTGCAGTAATATTCTACCGGCTCTAATGTCTCCGGATCACGATAAAGTCCGATATGTCCGACTTTTGCTGCAGGAATCATTGCCAGCATACCGTCCACCATGCCAAGACCGGCACGTAAAATCGGTACAACAGCAAGCTTTTTGCCCTTTAACTCTTTCACAGTCGTTTTGCAGATCGGTGTATCGATCTCCACATCTGCAAGTTTCAAGTCTCTGGTTGCCTCATAGCACATCAGCATTGCAATCTCGCTGACTAAGGTACGGAAATCTTTTGATCCGGTTTCCTCTCTGCGGATGATACCGATTTTGTGCTGGATCAACGGATGATCCATTACTACGATTTTTCCCATTTTAATTTTCCTCGCTTCCTTCGTTACTTTCTTCATTTAAAAGAGTGACCAGCTTTTTGATGGTCTTTCTCATTGTTTCATAGCATAGCCCATATGCCTGCAGACTGCCGCCATACGGATCTAAAATCTCCAGTTCATCTCCGACAAGTTCCGTGAGAACATATACATTCTCCGGGTTGGCTCTCTCGTATTTTTCCAGAACCTTTTCTAACTGGGCGTGTTCCATAACAAGAACTAATGTGTCCTCTGTAAAATCTTCTTCCGTCAGCTGTGCCGACATATAGCCATCCAGATTGATCCCATTGCTGATCATGACTGCTTCCGCTTTCTGATTGAGCGGCTCCGGAAATAAAACGACCATTCCTCTCGCACCGATTTCAACCGGATGTTTTAATACATACTCCCCAAGTATGCCCGCTGCCATCGGAGCACGGCAAGTTCCATTCTCCGCGACAAACAGGATTCGATTATATTGTTTCATGCGTTATCCTTCCTTCTCCCATCAAACCTGAATCACCTGATGTCCTGCTGCTTTCATTAACCGGTTCATGATTGCCTGACCGATTCTCGGTGTTGAAAAACTTTCTGAATAAATCGCATCTACATTCCAATCATCAAATTCACGCAATATTTTATATAAATGTCTGGCAATGGCATCCTCATCGCTCCTCGCTCCGATCGTCACCACATAATCTGCCTGATACAAAGATTCTGTCTCATCCGTTGCAACAACACCGACCTTTAGTCCTGCTGCCTGTTTTTCCCTGACTAATGCATTGATCTTTGCAACAACGGCCTCCTGTTCTCCCTCAACCAGCACCAGATCTGCCTTTGGCGCATAATGTTTATACTTCATTCCAGGCGCTTTCGGCTTCTTTGTGGAATCCGCAGCAATGATTCCCGGATCAATGCGCACTTCTTCCCCGAGTACTTCCTCTAACATCTCTTTTGTAATATAACCCGGACGCAGAATCATAGGTATCTTTTCCGTCAGATCAATGATTGTAGACTCAATACCGATTCCAACCGGCCCCCCATCCAGTATCATCGGTATCTTACCATCAAGATCTAATGCCACATGTGCCGCTTCTGTCGGGCTCGGCTTTCCGGAAGTATTGGCACTCGGTGCCGCGATCATACAACCGCTCTCATCAATCAATGCAAGCGCAACCGGATGATTTGGCATGCGGATTGCCACCGTATCCATTCCACCGGTGGTCTCATACGGAACCTTTTCATTCTTCCACACAATCATGGTAAGCGGTCCCGGCCAGAACGCGTCTGCCAGTTTCTTTGCCTGCGGCGGAACCTCTTTTGCAATGGATAAAAGTTCTTCAAATCTGCATATATGAACAATCAACGGATTGTCCGAAGGACGTCCCTTTGCCGCATAGATCCGTTTTGACGCCTCCGGATCAAGTGCATTTGCCCCGAGTCCGTAAACCGTTTCGGTCGGAAATGCTACCAGCCCGCCGGATCTTATGATCTCTGCCGCCTCCCGCATATCCTCCTTATTCGGATCGTCTGCGTCTATTTTTATTAATTTTGTCTGCATATATCACTACTTCTTTTCTAATATAATTCTTATTTTTATTTTTCCCAAACATTTGTATTATCGCACATTTTATCCAAATAGGCAACAGAGTGTGCATAATTCGCGGATTTGTACCTTGATTTTCCAGCAAAATTACCATAGAACCCGAACTGTAACTTGCTATGTTTCCGTAAATGTGGCATAATTATTACTGTTCATCTGCAAACAGTTATGTTTGGAAAGGGGGTTTTCATGAAAATTACAAAATCTGATTTTGGTACAACAAACGCAGGAGAAAATATTAATATATACCATCTTGAAAATGAGGCAGGTGCCTATGTAGAGGTTCTGAATTTCGGTTGCCGTCTTGTAAAGATCGTCGTTCCGGACCGTAACGGAAAACCAACAGATGTCTGCCTAGGTATGGACACAATGTCTGCCTATGAAAATGATGACGCAAGTCTTGGTGCCGTAGTCGGACGTGTTGCAAACCGCATCAAAGACGGTCATTTTACTTTAAATGGGAAAGAATACCAGCTTGCCGTAAACTGTGGAACCAATCATCTTCATGGAGGTCTGATTGGTTATGCCTCCAAACCATGGGATGCAAAAGTAAAGGATGACAAACTGATCCTGACTATGAATTCTGCCGACGGTGAGGAAGGTTATCCGGGCAATCTGACCCTGACAGTTACCTATGGCTGGTCTGAAGACAATGAACTTTCGATCGTATACGAAGCATCTGCTGATAAGGATACTTTGTTTAATGTCACAAACCACGGTTATTTCAATTTAAACGGTGAGGGAAGCGGTGATATCCTTTCTCACGAACTTTATATTGATGCAGATTCCATCACAGAGCTTGATGATTCACAGGCACCTACCGGAAAACTGATCCCGGTAGACAATACGCCATTTGATTTCAGAGTGATGCACACGATTGGGAAAGCCTATTACTCCGAATATGAACAGCTTCATAAGTTTGGCACTTACGATCATAACTTTGTGATCAACGGAACCGGTCTTCGTGAAGCAGCCGTATTACAGTCCAAAGACAGCGGCATCCGTATGACCTGTTTTACAGATCAGCCTGGCATGCAGCTTTATGTCGCTAATCAGCCGCTCAAGCAGCCTGGTAAAAATGGAAAAGTTTACGACAGCCGCACCAGCGTATGCTTAGAGACGCAGCATTTCCCAGATGCGATCAATCATGAGAATTTCCCGAGTATCGTACTTCATCCGGACGAGCCGTTCCATTCTAAGACACTGTATCATTTTTCTACGTTTTAGTGTGGCAGATCCGCAGAGTCCAATTATTTTGTGCTGATTTTTGTACATGGTTTTTTCGGGTTTTGACTTGTAATACCATCTTTTTTGTATTAGAATAATCTAAAGCTACTGAAGCGGTAGCGAGTCTATGATTTTATTTTTAAGGAGGGAATACAAATGGCATTCGTAATTTCTGATTCTTGCGTAAGCTGTGGTACATGCGAACCAGAGTGCCCAGTAGGAGCTATCTCTCAGGGAGACAGCCAGTTCGTAATCGACGCAGGCGCTTGTGTAAGCTGTGGTACATGTGCAGGGGTTTGCCCAACAGGAGCTATCAGCGAGGAATAATACTTAAAGAGTTTTTTGCGAGTAAAACTCTTGCGGCTTAGATGCGATGCATCCGGCCGCCAAAAAAGGAGCTGTGAATTTTCACAGCTCCTTTTTTGGCAGCGAATGCAGAATTTTCCTAAATAAGTCCGCTTAAATCAATTTCATAAATCATTTTTTCCGGTTCCCTTTCCTGTTGATAAAACAGGATCATATACCATGGTAAATACAGGATTTCCCCTTCTTCCACCACATTTGATTTTGAAAATACAATATTTTTTTCAAACTTCCATTGTTCTACTTTCATTGCATGATCCATTGCCAGATGCTTTTTGAAGTCATTTCCTGACTTGATCTCTACAAGTTCTGTGTGAAGTCCTTTTTGTAATACAAAATCTAATTCTCCAATTTTCTTAGAATCATAATAGTGAAGTTCAAAACCGTTCGATTTCAGGTTTTGCGCAAATGCATTTTCCAGAATACTTCCCATATTGACGTCAACATTCCCCATCAGAAGATCAAACTGGATATTTTCCATACAGGAAGCACAAAGCAGTCCAACATCATTCATATAAAGTTTGAACAGGTTTCGTTTTTCACTTAACTGCAGCGGTGCCTGTGGTTCTGTCACGTTATAACATGGCAATGCAACGCCCGCATCCGCTAACCAGTTAAAGCTGTCCTCATACCTGATATGCCTTGCGGAAGCATTAATACTGTTTAATTTAAATCTCCGGTTCTTCTCATTTAACTGCGCAGGAATGCTGTCAAATATTGCCTTGATCTTTATTTTTTCATTTTCCGTAGCATATTTTGCAATATCCAGGCGGTAAAGATCTAAAATACTTCTCTGATTCAGCACCACTTTTGCAATATCATGCGTATCAACATAAATCTGTACGGTTTCGGGCATTCCCCCAACTACAAGATAACTGTAAAAAAGTTTGCAAAGTGTCTCATGTACTGTCTCAGATACTTTTTCCTTTTTGTCATAACACGATTTCAAATACTGCAGTGTATGATTCTGTATGCCATTCGCCCACAAATATTCCTCAAAATCCAGCGGATACATTGGTAAAATCTGTTCAAAGCCAACCGGATAAGATGTGACATCCTTGTACCGCACACCAAGCAGCGAGCCAGATTCTATATAATCAAATCTTCCGTCCTCCAATATTCGGATTTCCAACTCTCTGCTCTTATATTAACATTTTTTCTTTGTTTTTCAATGTATATTGTAACATTTTTCAGTACATTTTTCTTTAATTTTTATATGATATCTGTAACATTTTTTAGTACATTTTTCTTTTATTTTCAGATAGTATCTGTAACATTTTCCAGAAAATGATCCACATCTTTGCTGCTGTCAAGAAAATCAAACGGTTACATAAACTATGCTGCACAAATTATATGATGCGCAAACGGTGCAAATCAGTTATAATAGTCATGAATAATAAAAATTTAAAAATGGAGTGTTATTGATTCGATGTGTCAATTAGACCCGGCAATAAAAAAAGATATTATAGCCTGCTGTAAAAAATATAATGCAAATAAAGTCATTCTATTTGGCTCCCGTGCCAGAGGAGATAACGGACCTTACAGTGATATCGACCTTGCAATTAAAGGAGCTGATAACTTTGACCGTTTATTTGCCGAATTAAAATACAATGAATTTACGCTGCTTGACATGGATATTATTGATCTGGACGGCAGGGTAAGTGAACCTTTGATGAAAGATATTTTAAATGACGGACATATTTTATATGAGAGGACAGGAAAATGAACCGAAAAATTGATTCTTATGGCTGCCCTTACGCGTGGATTGATCGAAGATGAAAATGCATGGCTTCGCATGTTACGGCTCCGGAATGACGAATCACATCATTATAATCAGGACTGTGCCATTGAACTGTGCCGCATGATTCCAGAGCTTCTTCCTTACTTTGATGATCTGAAAGAGAAAATAATTATTTTCGGATATGGCGAATGATAAAAAACGCTATTGCACCAGTTATCATACTGTAATGCAATAGCGTTTTTTTATGCTTTTTCTTTTTTATTTCTGCCCCATCTTTTTTTGGGTTCTTTCTTTTTCAGATTCCCGCGGATCGCCGCATCCAGTTTCCGGAAACGTTCCTCATCCGCCTCATCCTGTTCTCTCATAAGATAATTCATTTCCTTGATGACCTGTTCCCCCACATCTTCGCTGATGCAACGGCTCAATTCCTGATTATTTGCAGCAATCGCTGTTCCGACGATCTGCGTCATCAATTCTGTAAACTGTGCCATTTTATCGGTGTTATCAAGTACACTCTGATTCTCATGCTGCGCAGATACTGGCATATTTCTGCCTGAATCTGTGTATGGATTCAAATCTGCATGCTGATCCTGTTTTGCAGCATATCCATCCTGAATGCGCGTAACCTGACCAGACTGATGCTCCGCCTTGACAGCTTTTTCATCCTGCGTATATGCAACCTGGTGCAGATCCTGTTTTATTCCCGGATGTGCAGTGCCAACCTCTGCCTGCGCATCGGGGGACATATTATGTACGATCATACGGATCGCTTTCAACTGATATCCTTGTTCTTTTAATTCCTTGATCCTCTGGAACTCCTGAATGTTTTCCTTTGTGTAATACCGGTGCCCAAGTTCATTTCGCGGAACATTAAGCTCCAGTTCATCCTCCCAGTAACGTAATACATGTGACTCTACATTTACAATATTTGCAGCGTCGGAAATCATGTAACGTACCTTTTCCATTCCGGTTCCTCTCCTTCCTTTTATCTGCTAACCTATATTATAAGCATTCGAAAGGATGTCTACAACGAAAATCGCTCGTCTTATTCCGACAGGATGTGCGAAACATTTGCTGTTGGCAGTAAAAGGTGTGTCAAAATGTAGCGACTGGTAAATTGCACAAAGCGTAAAATTCTTTTGTGACTTTGGTAGAAAATTAGAAAAACTTAGTATGCCTGTTCTAAGCTCAGTGTTTTGCTGCCACGGATGGCAGCAAAAGTCTTAACGCGCCACGGATGGTGCGTTTAAGACGTACACGTCACTCTGTGAACACACCTCGCAGGCATACTTAGCTTTTCTTATTTTCGGACATTGGAACAAAACGGATATACGCCTTGTGCAATTTTCCACTCAAAAAATTTAGCTACACCTTTTACTGACAACCGCAAAATGCTCAGGTTAACCTGAGCATTTCATTATTTCTCCATATTGGCAAACTTCGTATACTGCGGCAGCCATACCAGATTGACGGTACCGATCGGACCGTTTCTCTGTTTGGCAATAATGATCTCTGAGATTCCTTTCATCTCAGAGTCATGGTTATAGTAATCGTCACGATAGATAAACATAACGACGTCGGCATCCTGCTCGATCGCACCGGACTCACGCAGGTCGGAAAGCATCGGACGGTGATCCGGACGCTGTTCTACGGCTCGTGATAGCTGGGACAATGCAATCACCGGCACAGAAAGCTCCCTTGCAAGTGCCTTTAAGGAACGGGAGATATCTGAGATCTCCTGCTGACGGGAATCAGATCCCCTGCCGGAACCGGACATCAACTGTAAATAGTCAATGATGATCAATTTTAAGTCGTGCTCTAATTTGTATTTCCGGCATTTGCTTCGCATTTCTGCAATGGAAATACCCGGCGTATCATCAATGATAAGCTCTGAGTTGCCAATTGTTCCGGCTCCCTCAATGAGCTTCTCCCAGTCAGAGTCTGAAAGATTACCAGTTCTGAGTGCCTGTGCATCTACCCTTGACTCCAACGAAAACAAACGGTTTACAAGCTGTTCCTTTGACATCTCAAGCGAGAAGATCGCCGTACACATATGTTCGTGAAACGCTACATACTGCGCAATGTTAAGAACAAACGCCGTTTTACCCATGGACGGACGCGCTGCGATCAGGATCAGATCGGACGGCTGTAAACCTGCGGTCCGGTAGTCAAGGTCAATAAAACCTGTCGGGATTCCCGTAACGGTGCCGGATGTTTTTGCTGCGTTCTCAATCTTTTCAAGTGCGTTCATAACAACCTGGCGGATCGGTACATAGTCCCCGCCACCACCGCGGGTGGAAAGCAGATCAAATACCTTTTTCTCGGTAATATCCATGACCGTCTCTACACTCTCTTTTCCCATGTAGCACTCATTTTCGATCTCTTCATTTAATTTGATGAGTTTACGCCGCATGGAGTTATCTTTTACGATCTGGGCATAATATTTTACATTTGCCGATGTTGGAACTGCATTTAAAAGATCCCTCACAAACTCTAAACTTGCAATCTCTGCCGGTACATCTTTTTCTTTTAATTTATTCTGCAAAGTGACCAGATCGACCGGAAGTCCTTTGCTGTATAATTCGACCATGGTATCAAACAGGATTCCATACTGTTTGTAATAAAAATCCTCACTGATGAGCATTTCCATTGCAGTGAGGATCGCATCTTTATCCATGATCATAGAGCCGATGACCGACTGTTCCGCCTCACGGCTGTTCGGCATCGTACGGTTGATCAGTGTTTCTTCCATTTTTATTCCTCTACTACATGTACGTTAAATTTTCCTACTACCTTCGGGTGAAGCTTGATTGCAACTTCTGTCACGCCGAATGTACGGATCGGTTCTGCAAGCTGCATTTTCTTTTTGTCAAGTTCCATGCCAAGCTGTGCTTTGGCTGCAACGGCGATCTCTTTGGTGGAAACGGAACCGAATGTACGTCCGCCCTCGCCGGCTTTCATTTTTACGGTAACTTTTTTATCTTTTAATTCTTCCGCAAGTGCCAGTGCAGCTTCATACTGCTCCTGTGCCACTTTGTCTGCATGCTGGTTCTGCAGTTTTAAATCATTAAGGTTTTTTGGTGTTGCCTCCACACCTAACTTTTTCGGGAAAATCGCATTGCGTGCATAACCATCGCTTACATTTACGATCTCACCTTTTTTCCCTAATGCTTTTACATCTTCTAATAAGATAACTTTCATATATCTGATTTCCTTTCTCTTTTCTGTTTCTTTTGCTGCTTTTGTCCGGTCTCTATCTGATGTTACTCTGATATATCGCCCTCTTTTAACATCTCATCGATCGTATCCTGAATGATATGTTTTGCCTGCTGCAGTGAGCAGTTGGTGAGCTGGGCTCCGGCAACGTTTAGGTGTCCGCCGCCTCCAAGGCGCTCCATGATAAGCTGTACATTGATCTCATCAATCGAACGGGAACTTACGTATATTTTTCCCTGATATTCTGTGAGCACAAAAGAAGCCTTGATTCCTACGATATTTAAAAGCTCATTTGCAGCCTGTGCGCAGACAATTGTCGGGCTTTCCACCTGATCCGCCGGACAGATGGAAATCGCAAACGAACCACGATAAACCTCCGCATGGCGGACTGCCTCCGCCCGCGCCTTGTAAGCTGCCATATCGTTACGCAGCATCTTACGCACTCTCGTCACTTCCGCACCCGCACGTCTTAAATAAGCTGCCGCCTCAAAAGTACGGACACCGGTTTTTGTCATAAAGTTGTTGGTATCGATCAGGATACCGGCATAAATACAGTCTGCTTCACATGGGGCAAGACGGATATTTTCGGAAAAATACTGCAGTACCTCGGCGATCATCTCGCAGGCACTCGAAGCATACGGCTCCACATAGGAAAGTACCGGATTCTCGATCACCTCGTTCGTCTGTCTGTGATGGTCAAATACACAGACAGTCTGTGTGCGCTTTAACAGCTCCGGACATTCGGTGTAACTTGGACGGTTTACATCCACAACAACCACCAGTGTATTTTCATTGGTAAGCATAAGTGCTTCTTCATTTTTGATAAAAAGATCTGCCGGGTATCCTTTTTCCACGGTAAAACACTCTACCAGCGGCCGCAGGGATGATGTAATCTCGTTTAACACGATCTGTGCCTTCTTGCCAAGTACTTTTGCGGCACAGTAAATACCGATCGCTGCACCAAGGGAATCGACATCACTGATGCTGTGTCCCATAATGATCACATGCTCCCTGCTCTCGATGATCTCACGGAGTGCATGTGCTTTTACCCTTGCCTTGACCCTGGTGTTGCGCTCTACCTGCTGTGTTTTGCCACCATAATATGTGACTTCCTCGCCATCACGCACAACGACCTGGTCACCGCCACGTCCTAATGCAAGATCAATGGACATACGGGCATACTCATAATTCTGTGTATAGCTGGCACCGTTGGCACCAATACCGATGCTTAGTGTCACAGCCATTTCATTACCGACTTTGACTGTCTTTACATCCTCGATCAGACTAAAACGGTCTTCGCGGAGTTTTGCAAGATACTGATACTTAAATACGACAAAATATTTATCTTTTTCAATTTTACGGACTAATGCATCAAGCTCTGTAAAATATTTATTGACTTTCCGGTCGATCAGGGCAACGAGAAGAGATCTTTTGACATCTTCAATACTGTCAAGTGCCTCGTCATAGTTATCGATATATACAAGACCAGCAACCATTTTCTGTTCCTGGTTCTCTCTCATGTACTGATTCTTTTCTGTCTCATCAAAGAGATATACCGCCGTCAGATATTCGTTACTCTCATCAAGTGTAACAAGACTGTCCACGCTGTTTAACTCTTCAAAGTAGATTCTTTTTAAGGCAACACGAAAATCCTGTTCTTTCAGCGTGAGATTTATGGATTTCTCTCCATCACTCTTCTGCAGAAGTTCCTTTGTCAGTGCCGGAAAAATCGTCGTGATCGATTTGTGATATTTTTTATCCTTACCGGTCAGTTCTGTAAACTGCTCATTGACCCATAATATCTTTGCATTATAATCGACGAGTGCATACGGTATTTCAAACTCATTTAAGAGCTGCTTTTGTACTGTTCCGTACTGCGTTGCGAAGTTGATCAGTTCATTAACTAACACCGGCTTATTCCTGACATACACGATCATGGAAACAACAAAATAGATTGCCGTAAATATCGAAAACATAATACCTGACAATATATCTTCCGTATAGATGACAACATTCATACATACCAGAAGAATCGTCATGAACATCGGCCAGTAGAGAGATTTACGAAGTCTCCCTCTGAGCTTTACTTTATTACTTTTCATAGTCTTCTCCTAAATAAAAAGAAACCTACGGCAGGAAATGTGCTCATCACTGCTTACTTTTCCATCCGTCTTGGAATAGTCTTTGCTAACAATTATAGCATTTTGCCCCCTTAAGATAAAGTACTTTTTAAAAAAGGAACCGACGCAGTCACCTCATCTGCCCGATTCCCTTTTCTTTCCATTTGCAGTCTGATCCTGCTGTATTCAGTTCTGGCTCTCCGTATCACGTGGCGCGATCGTCAGATAATTGTCAGTATCCATATCATTGATCAGATTATCCGATAAAATCCTGTCACCGGAAACTTTTGGTTCTTCCCGCACAAAACTTTTCTCGTCGAGCTGATACCCTGTTCCTTCCGTATAAACTGCACTGATAAATCCGGATTCCTGACCACCGCCATAAATTGGAAAAATAATCGTATGCCAGCCATTTTCCAGCTCATCACTGATCATTACCGGCGTATGGATCTGTAGAAATGTTCCAAGCACCTCAAACTGACCGTTTTCTTCCGGTCTTAAAACAAGTGCCGCATCCCCACGTGTATCTGATGTCGTATCACCGATCGTAACCGCAACGATCTCATCCGTTCCATCTTCATCAAGATCCGTATAATTATAGTAATACCGTGTCTCTTTGCACTCTTCCTCCGGGATCTGATAATATTCCTCTAAAAAAGCTGCAAGCTCCGGATATTCCTCATCTTCAGAAAATTCTTCCAGCACATTATAATTCTGTTCATCCTGTTCTGCCGAGAAAAAATGTTCTTCTAACGTCTGTTCTGTCTGCTCCGTCTGATTATTTTCCTGTGCAGTTATATCTGCAGTATTTTTCTCTCCACAGCCCGCTGTGCCTGCTAACACTACCAGGAAAAATACCATTCCTAATGTCCGTTTCATGCTCCCTCCACCTGTCTGTACTGCTCACCGCTTCGGTTTACCATATATATTATATGATTCTGTGCATAATTCCAAGACATTCTTAGCAAGTTTAAGAAATACTTTCGAAATAGTTTTGAATCTCTTCTAGGGACGGCATCACGCGCAGTGCACCTTTTCTTGTTGTGATGATCGATGCCGCTGCGTTTGCAAATGTAAGCATATCTTTTAACTGTTGTTCAGTAAGTTCCATTAATCCATACTGTAATATGTAATGCAGGCAGCATGCACCGAAAGTGTCTCCTGCACCGGTTGTTTCGATCGTGTTTTTCTGTAAAAATGCAGGTACTTCCACGAGCATATTTTTATAATAGGCTCTGCTTCCGTCCCGTCCCATAGATAACAGAATCAGCGGGATCTGATATGTCTGCTGCAGCATACGGATACCTTCTGTATAATCCTCTTTTCCGGAAAACCACTGGATCTCATTGTCTGATATTTTTAAAATATCACAAACGGACAGTCCATAAGCAGTCTGCTCTTTTGCTTCCTCCATGTCCTTCCAGAGCGGTTCCCTGATATTCGGATCAAAGGAAATGAGTGCACCATTTTCTTTTGCAACAGCAATCGCATGTTTTGTCGCACTTCTGACCGGCTCATTCGTCATGGACAATGTACCAAAATGAAAGATTTTTCCGGCTGCAATAATATCATCCCGGACTTCCTCTTCCCGAAGCATCATATCTGCGCCCGGATTCCGGTAAAAAGAAAAGTCTCTGTCCCCGTCCGGTTTTGTCTCAACAAATGCAAGGGTGGTGCGCACATCTTCATCCGTCAGAAGTCCTTCCACATTAATCCCGGCTGATTCCACGGTGGAACGGAGCTGTCTGCCGAAGATGTCATTTCCGACTTTTCCTAAAAATGCGGTCTGATGCCCTAATCTGTTCAACATGGAAAGCACGTTGCAGGGTGCTCCGCCCGGATTTGCTTCATAAACCGGGTTGCCCTGACCACTGGTGTCGTTTTCTGTAAAATCAATTAATAATTCGCCGAGGGCGACTACATCATATTGTTTATTCATTGTGTGTGCTCCTTTCTTCTGCGTATGCTGGGGGTGAAGTTCTGGTAGAGGTTGTTGGGACGTTACTCAATTTTCCTGCATTTCTTTTATATACATCTGCCATGCACGGTACTCGTTGTCCATGCGTGGGATTGGCACGCCTGCATGTACAAGCTGTGCTCCTGTGAAGTAATCCGGTTCAACTGCGTTCGGTGTTTCATTGATGTGCTGTCCGTTTGTACCATCTGTCTTTGTTCCGACAACCTCAACCCGGTAAAATCGAAATAGGTTGCCTCCCAGTTATTGATAAGTACCGGTCTTTTCGTATCACGGTATGCACTGCGGCAGATATGGCTTCGGATCAGACGGTGCAGATTCCAGGAAAGCGCAGGAAAACATTTCATCGGATAAGCCCATCACAAGCCTTGTCTGCTCATACTGGTCTTTTTCTGCCTCTGCTTTGAAATTGCCGCTGTATAAAAGCATACAGCCATAACATTCGCCGGCATCCTCCCCTGTCTGTTTTCCAGCCAGCATCACAAATGGATTCTGCTGGTGGCTCGAAGCGCCACGCCTGCTGCCAAATACCTGATTGCCATGCTCCACGGACGTGCGTTCAAAAATCCGCTCCATCCCGTGTCTGCCATGAAAATGAATGACATCAAATTCTCCATTCATAAAATCAAGCACAGCACTTGCAGATTTTTCAATATGGACGGTCTTATCGCCATGATTGGTAATCTGAACCGCCCTGGTAATAATATCAAGTTCTGCAAATACACCGTAAAGCAGTGTTACCTGCACGCCGCTTACGGCATCCTCTAAATATACCTTTAACGTTTCACTCTCTGTCCCGGTCTCATCATAAACTGCCGGAAGTCCCGGAATCTGGTATTTTCCTTTACATACCTCACAGGATACGAACCGCAGATCGGCACAATAGCTTCCATCTGCATTTTTCAGCACAAATGCCGGGCTGCGGAAATCCCCGGTTTCAAAACACGGATATTCCTGCGGCAGTGCATCCATGGAATATGTCTTATCGCACTCTGCCTCATACGGATTGCCGGAAAACCCCCTGTCATAATAGGTCAGAAGATACCGCATATCACCGTCTAACCGCGGTCCGTAATAAAAGATGGAGCAGTTGTCCATAAGCGCCGACAGCCATCTGATACGTCGTATTTTTTGTGTGCAAAGTAATTGTATGCGGTGTGAGCAGTTTCTGCTCCTGATCTATGATGATCGCCATAATTTTCCCCTTTCCGAACAAAATATATCATTAAGAAGTGCCACTTTTTATAATTGGTAAAATTCAATGGTAAAGCTTATTTCCGGTAAAACACCTTTGCCTCATATGGTCTTAAATGAATCCCATGCTCTGTTTTTACAACATCCTTATAATTGCTGATCAAAACATCCTCTTCACCGGTAAAACCGTCCTCTAAGGCAAAGTCCATCTCCTGCTCCCTGAAGTTGCAGACTACAAACAGCTTTTCTTCTCCAAGTGTCCTGGTGTATGCAAACACATCCGGATGTTCGATCACCTTACTCTCGTATACACCATACACAATGATCTCCATCTGATGACGCAGTTCGATCAGCCTTTTGTAATAGGAAAATACTGATTCCGGATCATTGATCTGTGCTGCCGCATTGATCTTTTTATAATTTTCGTTGACCGAAATCCACGGTGTACCTGTCGTAAATCCTGCATTATCGCTGTCATCCCAATGCATTGGGAATCTCGCATTGTCACGACCGATAGCATTGACAAATTTTAACATCGTTTCTTCATCTAAAATACCGCCGCCGACAAAATCGCGGTATGCATTTTTAATCTCAATATCACGGAACTCTGAAAAATCTTTACATTTGCGGTTTGTCATACTGAGTTCCTCACCCTGATAAATATAAGGTGTTCCTTTCATAAAATGCAGGCAGGTTGCAAGCATTTTTGCGGAAATCTCGCGGTATTCTTCACTGTCATTTCCAAATCTTGAGACGGCTCTCGGCTGATCGTGGTTATCCCAGTAAAGGCTGTTCCATGCCACACCTTCAAGTCCATCTTCCCATTTTTCAAATACTTTCTTTAACTCAACAAGATCAAAGCTGCCATCACTCCATTTGCCATACTGTGTCTGTCCGAGGTTGACATGCTCAAATGTAAAAATCATATCCAGCTCGCCCTGATCTGCCCCGGCATAGCGTTTCGCATCCTCCACGCCTGCACCGGCACCCTCGCCGACCGTCATCCAGTCAAACTTGGAGATTACTTTTTCATTCATCTCTTTTAAATATTCGTGCACGCGCGGTCCATTATTGACATACGGGGAAGAATCTCCAAACCTTTCATTGCCATGCACGATGCCGTCCGGAAAACGCTGATCTTTTGAAATCATCGTAATGACATCCATGCGGAATCCGTCGATACCGCGTTCGCCCCACCAGGTCATCATGTCAAAAACTTCCTGTCTGAGTTTCAGATTCTCCCAGTTAAGATCCGGCTGTTTTTTGGAAAACATATGAAGATAATACATATCCGTCGTCTGATCGTATTCCCATGCCGAACCGCCAAAACAGGAACCCCAGTTATTCGGCTCTTTTCCATCCTTTGCTTCACGCCAGATATAATAGTCACGGTACGGATTGTCTTTGCTTTTTCTGCTCTCCACAAACCACTGATGCTCATCGGAGCTGTGATTGACTACAAGATCCATGACGATCTTAATGCCAAGTTTATGCGCTTCTGCAAGCATCTCATCAAAATCTTCTAACGTACCAAATTCTGTCATGATATCCCTGTAATCACTGATATCATAGCCATTGTCATCATTTGGGGACTGATAGACCGGAGATAACCAGATCACATCAATTCCCAATAATTTTAAATAAGACAGCCGGCTCTTAATGCCGCGAAGATCGCCGACACCATCACCATTGCTGTCCATAAAGCTGCGCGGATAGATCTGGTAGACTACCGCTTCTTTCCACCATTTTTTTTGCTCCATAGGAATCCTCCATTCTTGCGCCGGTTTTGCGCATACACTATTTACCTTCCTGCTATATATATGGCTCATATACATATTGAATCAAGTCGTCTCCCTTACTACAAGTGATACCGGCAGAGTAGTGCGGTTCGGCACAAGTTCCCCGTTACCGGAACGGACGAGCAGTTCCACCGCCATTTTCGCCATCTCTTTGATCGGCTGATGGATCGTCGTGATCGGCGGCGTTGTTAATGATGCAATATTGACATCATCGAAACCCACGATCTTCATCTGCGACGGCACATCAATGTTCAACTTATGGCACACCTGCAGAAGCTGCGCTGCGATCAGATCACTGCTGGCAAAAATGCCATCTGTATCCGTATTTTCCTTTAACAGATTTTCAAGTATCTGATGATATTCCAGATGGTTATACTCAAAAGCTGTGGTATCTGCGATCTGATAAGAAACATTCTGTTTTTCACAGACTGCCCGGAAACCAACTGCACGCTCATCTGCCGGCATGGCTGTCTCGTGGACACCGCTGATATGGATCAGATGCTTACAGCCACAGTCAATCAGATGCTGCGCTGCAAGACGTCCACCCTGCTCATTATCGCACTCTACCTCTGCCGTTCCATTTTCAAGATAACGTTCTATCGTGATCAATGGCACATTTAATCCGGTAAACTTTTCCACACCGACCGTTCCACTGCAAAGGATCACTCCCGCTACACGGTTGCTGGTGCACATCTCCATGTATTCCCATTCCTTTTCGTTTTTTTCCTGAGAATTAAATAGAAGAATTTTGTGCCCATAATGATAAGCCTGACTCTCTAAATTACTGATCAGTTCCGCAAAATACGGATGTCTGATATGTGGTACGATCACACCGATCGTATTCGTCGTCTGCTTTGAGAGCGAGCGGGCTACCTCGTTCGGACGGTAATTGAGTTTTTTCATTGCCTCATATACTTTTTTTCTTGTCTCTTCGCTGATATATCCGCGATTATTCAGCACACGGGAAACAGTGCTCACCGTAAGTCCCGTTTCCTTCGCCACATCCTTTAAGGTTGCCATACTACTCCTCTTTCTTGCGTGTAAAAATGTATTTTCACACGACTTCTCATTTCTTCGTCAAATCTATCTTTTTATTATGAAACAAATATCTGTATCTTCTCTGCACTGCCCTTTTTCATGCAAAATTCTTCCACAATCCGGGGCAGTTCAAATATACCTATCATTGTATCACAATCCGCAGTCACTTCAAAGATTACGTCATCAAAAAGCAGTGAAAAATCACGGATTCCGGCTTCTGTCTTAAATGTCTCATCACCGGCTTTTAATTCCCCGGTTCCGGCATTGTATACAAATTCAAAATCCCGGTTCACCTGCACATGCAATATATCTTCTGACTCTGCGCGCGTGATCTGAATCTCTGTTGCAGTATCCGGTGTAAACTCCCATTGAAACATATCTTCCTGCTGCATATTTTTATCTGCACTGTCATACACCAGCTTTTTCCTGTCCTCATACTCCCTGACCGGCTGCTGTTTTAATACTTTTTCACCGTTTTTATAAGTAACCGAAAACTCTCTCGGCAGTCCCATCGCCCCGGTATAATTTCTTCCATGATTCGGAAGTCTGAGCCACGGAACAGAAATCACTCTGTCTTTTGTATTGCTGTAAGTCTGCGCCGCGTAAGCCATCTTATTGATATAAGCCATATGGCGCACACCATCCGTCTGAAACTTGAAACCGTCGAACTCACCCCAGAAGTAAAAGCCGTCTGCGCTCCAGAACATCCAGCTTTCATCTTCGTTTTCATCCTTTAAGCACAGCAGATCCGGGCACTCCCAGGCATCTTTTAAAGTCAGCCTGTCTGTCTGCTCCCAGTTTAACAGATCCGTAGAACGGAAAATGCCAAAATCACTTTCCTCTAACCACAGCGTCATGATATAGGCACCGCTTTTTTCATGCCAGAACACCTTCGGATCACGATTTTCCTTACATACCGCCTCAAGCACTCCTTTATCCAGTTTGTGAAGCGTTTCTCCACCATCCGTGCTGTATGCCACACGCTGTGTAAACTGTTTTCCTATGCTCCATTTATTGTTATTTCCGGCTGCCGTATAGAAAAAAATAAGTGCATCTTTGGGCAGTCCGAGCATTTCATGATCATTTACAATGCCGCTTCCGGAAAACATCGTTCCTGTCTCATCCGGAAAAAGCACTTCATCTTTCTGCTCCCAATGCAGCAGATCTTTGCTTACGGCATGTCCCCAGCTCATATTTTCCCACTGCACATCAAACGGATTATGCTGAAAATACAAATGATACACGCCATCGGCATACACAAGGCCATTCGGATCATTCATCCATCCGGTCTGCGGTGCAAAATGAATCGAAGGGCGGCGGAAAGCCTCACCCTGCATAGCACGGAAAGATTTTTCTTCCGTTTCAGGTGCGTCCTCATTTCTGATTCCGTCAAAGAAAGCTTTCCCAAGATCCCCTCTTAGAATTAGTGTTTTATCGGTAAATTGCTTTACCGGAAAACGGGCATAATAACTGACAGGGTATGTTTCATCCTCTGCCTCTCCCGCCGGGATCTGAAACTCAAACAGCTTTGTTTCGCTGTTATCCTCCCGGCAGAACATCTCAAGCATACGGTTGTTTTTTTTGCCACCAAACGGCAGCTCGCCATACGTGGCACAGACCGGAATAAACAGCCACCCTTTTTTGATGTATATTTCCTTTTCCATGTCTTACAACCTCCTACTTATATTTTTCCTTTTTAACCAGCACTTGTAAGCACATAACATCTTTCACTGGTCAGCATGGGAAACTGTATACTTTTCCATCCACCTGTGTGGTCTGGTTTACACATTCTTTCACCCACTCCTCATCGGAAAGATCGACTGCATACTGGGAAGCAAGTGCAACAACATCTGTGGTGTCTAAGATCGCCATGGTCGGTGCTGTTCCTGAGTTATATGCGCTTGTCACTCTCGTATATGGAGATTCACCGGTTCCGCATGCCTGAACCTCAAGTTCGATTCCTGTCTCCTCTTTAAATGCCTCTGCCATATCTTCAATTGCTGTCTGAATCTCACCTTTACTGTTTAACATCGTGATCTGTGTTCCTACTAAATCTGCGGTGTCGATATTCCCTGTGCTCTCAGTTCCGGCTGCTGTACTCTCACTGGCATCGCTGCTGTCCGCTGCGTTGCTTCCTGCATTACTGCCTGTATTTGCGCTGCCGGAATTGCTGTTGCTGCCACAGCCTGCTAACATCCCCATTGTCATTGCTGTCCTTACTGTGCCCTTACTTTAACACTGCTTTCTCAGTATATCAATCGGTTGACATTTTAAATTTTATCAATTCCGATTCCTGTTTATGGTACTGGAAAAACACACACCTATCATGCAAAGCAAAAAGAGGGCTTCACAACTTAGTTGCAAAATCCTCTTTCCGGTGTGCCACACATTTTACTGTATGACGGGTATATTAAATTTATTTGGGAACTACTTACTGATCTTTATCTTCTTTGCACTGCTGAAACTTCCATAAACTTTTGCTCCTGTGGAATCTTTCTTATAAGCACGCACTTTTACATAATATGTCTTGCCTTTTGCCAATTTTCCAAGTGTTTTTGATGTGCCTGATATTGTTACTTTCTTTACATTCTTTTTGAATTGCTTATCCGTAGAATAAACAATCTGATATCCGGCTGCACCTTCCACTTTCTGGACTGTAACTTTTGCTTTTCTTCCCCAAACAGCTTTCATTTTCTTAATTGCAGATTTCTTTACGGTCACTTTCTGCCATTTCGCATATAAAGTAAGATTCTTTTTGCTGCTCTTTGAGATTGTTTTAATTCTCTTTGTATACTTGCTGTCTGTATACCAGCCCTTAAAGACATATCCCTTTTTGGAAGCAGATTTTAAATTTACCTTTTCATTGTAATAATATTCCGGGTTTTTGCTGCTGTTTTTACCTTTTCCTAACTTATAGGTAATTTTATACCCTACCGTGATCTTACAGGACGCGCTTACTCTGCTTCCATCTTTTGCCGTTGCCGTGATCGTGGTCACACCATTTTTCAATGCTTTTACTTTTCCATGCTTATCAACAGTCGCAGCTTTTTTGTTGGAAGATGTCCACTTAACGTCTTTAATATCTGCATCAGATGGTGAAACAACAGCCTTTAATGTAAGCGTTGCACCTTTTTTCATTCCGGCTTTTGTTTTATTTAACGTGATTTTTTTAACTTTTACTTCTTTCTTCTCTGTTTCCGGTTTCTTTTCTGTATCTTTATCCGGAGCATTTTTAATTTCTCCGAGTTTTACAGTACCAAATACTTCCGGTTTAGACCATCCCATTCCTGTTTCATCGTTCCAGCTTAATGTACCAATTCTTTTGCCACTTGCATCAGCATCATTGATCTGAAATTCAAGTCCGATCTCATCTCCGGCTTTTGGTGTGATATCCGTCCATTTAAATGACGCTTCAACAACATATCCGTCAGAAGTTATTTTTGCCACAGACTTCATATTCTCTTCAAGGCACTTTTTGCCATTAAATGAGTGATCATTTACATAACTGATCCTGTACTGCTTGTCATCGTCTTCATAAGAGTTGGATTTTCCATTATTTTCGTCGATAAATACTTCTAAGGAATCCTGTTCCCATGCATCACCGTTGGTATTATTAAGGACAGGATCTTTGATCTCGGCATATACATAAAGATTGTCTTTATCCCAGAGTAACTTCGCATTTGCAGAAACATTGGAGCCGAGATTGATCGTAATCGGAATGGTTCCGGCATTATCCCATGCCGCATCTTTATCCCCGTCTACGGTAACTGTACCATAGGCAGCTTCCTCTACCCCCGGTTTCATTGTTACTTTCGCATAATATTTACTGCTTGTGCCCTGTTTTCCTGTCAAATCATTAAATGCGGCTGTTTTATCCCCATTTGTGACCACAACATCCATTCCGATCACTTTTGCAACGGAAAGTCCTGCTAACGGTACCTTTACGGTTGCCTGATAACCATTTTCTACTTCTGCTGCCTCGCTTCTTTTTACTGTTACGTTCACTGGTGTGATGTCATCTTTTCCGAAATTTGCAGTATCCACATAAACAGTAACTGCATCATTATCATCTTTTACGGCATCTTCTACCATAACCTGCACGGTAAGACCATCTTTATCCCACATCGGAATAAAGGAAGCCGTGATATCATTCTGCATAATGTTATATGTCTTTCCTGTCACTGCATCACCTTTTTTCTCTGCAGCAACTACATCCTGAATTGACGGCTGGAGTCTGGATGCATCTACATACGCCCAGTACGCAGGTTTTGCTTTATAATTTCCATCAAAAAGCAATGGGCACTGCGCAGAGCCGTCTGCACCACCACCGACACCGGACTGTTCATGTAACCATGAATTTGGCTCGATGACACCCCATACGGTCAATCCGGAAACATTCGAACCATCTGCTTTTAAGCCTTTGATCGCATCGAATAACTGTTTATGGCAATATGCAATTTTGGTATATTCGCTCTCTTTTGTTGCCATACCTGATGTATAAGATGCACTTGATTTAAAATCAAGCTCTGTGAGCTGCACTTTTCCTGCAGCTTTTGCATATTTTTCAGCCACTGTTTTAAACTGCATGGCAGAAAAACTATCCACACTGTAATGTGCCTGCATGCCAAATGCATCCAGTCTGGTTCCATCGGCAGCCTTTACATCATTGATGAGTTTTACGATACCCTCACATTTTGTATTATCCGTCTCACCAAAATCGTTGTAATAAAGCTCTACATTTTTCGGTGCATACTGGTTTGCATATCTGAATGCATTGATGATAAATTCGTTGCTCTTATATACATGCCACCAGCTTGAATTATTTCCATGACGGATCTCATCGAGACTTTCCGCTGCACTCACGGTATCTGTACGGTAAGAGTTTCCAATGACAGCCTCATTTACAACATCCCAGCCATAAAATAATCCGTCATATTTTCCATTTGCAGCTTCCCCGAAGTAATGGTCAAAGACACTTGAAATAAACCATTCAAGACGGCGGTTCATGGTCTCTTTGTCCACATAAGGTTTGGTTTTATCATAATTTTCATGGAAAAACCATTCCTGTGTCTGGGAATGCCATACAAGGACATGACCACGGATACGGATTTTGTTATCCGGATTTTCATTATTCCACTCACAGATTTTATTTATTAATTTATCTGCACGTGAAAAGTCCAAGCTGTCACCGGCTTCATTTACGACCGGGACTTCAAGATCCTGTCCTTTAAATTGGATTGTCTTTGTATTGACTTTATCCTCTAACTGATAGTTGAACAATGCATCCGGTTTTAATTCGTTTCCAGGTGTAACCGCATTAAAGTGTTTTTCCACCAGTTCCATCAGCGTATCATCATTGATCTCATCACCGGTCACTGCTGTGCCGGCAACTACATCATTGCCTAAAGCAGCTTTCACACTTTCTTTCCAGTCCGGGATGTCCTTCTCAATAGATGGCTTTTCTCTTTCAATCTTATTCATGGACACACCGGTCACATAGTAAGTCCCTTTTACGCAATCGCCCTGTCCATAGTTGGTTCCCTGTTCTATAATACGGATGACCACCTGATCTGCAGCTTTCGGTATTTTGAAAGTTCCCTCATATTTTGTCCATTCTCCAGCTTTTAATGTCTTTGTACAGTCTCCTGACAAAATACCTGCTGAATAACTTCCAAGATATGTTGCCTCACCACCGGAAACATAGAATGGTGCAAACTCCACATTTCTCTGCTCTTCCGGAGCATCTTTGTAATCATCGGACAATTTTGCCCAGAATGAGAATTTGTATGTTTCCCCTTTTTCAACCGCATCCGTGATATCCTGCGAAAAACAATCCCCAGGGGTGGCAGTTTCCTGATTACGTGTAAGTACACCGTATGTTTTTAGACCGGAATCTGCGATCTCTTCTTCCTCTGCTGCAACTGAAACAACCGATTCTCCGGCTGCACTGTTCCATGACTCCACCGCATCAGACGTTGCAAAATCACCGTTTTTTATAATATTATTCCCCAGTTTTGCATCGCCTGCTCCCACTTTCAGTTCAAATGTCACACTGACAAGACTTACCGTTGCATTTTCCGGTTTATCTTCCGTTATCATGATTCCGACTGCATCAATAGCGCCATCCCCCGATGGATTTATCGTGTACTCCGTCTGTCCGTTTAATCCGTACTGTGTATTAGCTGCTGTTGCATCATCTCCACCGTTGTATACTTTCAGACTGATCGGTACTTTCTGATCCGCCACCTGAAATGTAACAGCATTCACCTGTGACATTTCGATACTCTCCGGCAACGTCCATTTCACCTGATTATACTGTTTTGCAAAGGACAATTTCCACTGTCCATCTGCGAGTTCATAATCCGCGTCTCCCCATGCCACTTTCAGCTGATCTGCAGTAAAAACTTTTTTTACCCCTGAATTTTCGTTTTCATCTGCATAGACAACTGCATTTTCAAGATATGGTGTCAGCACAGGTCCTATCCCGGTAAAAACCATAGCACTGCATAAAGCTACGCATACCCCTGCTTTCCAATTTCGTTTCAAACCCCGTTCTCCTCCTTTTATATATTTTTGACAGTTACAAATTTATGTTAGCATGAGCAAATATTAAAAATAGGGGATTTTTTATAGAAAAAAACCGGACAAATAATAGAATACACTCTCTGCAGACATCCATTATCATGAGTTAAAAAAGTGGAGAATCCTGCAAAAGACAAAATTCTCCACTTTCTATCATGTTTTTACCACATGACATATATTATAAATTTACTTTTTGGGCTACTTACTGATCTTTATCTTCTTTGCACTGCTGAAACTTCCATAAATTTTTGCTCCTGTGGAATCTTTCTTATAAGCACGCACTTTGACATAATATGTCTTGCCTTTTGAAAGTTTGCTTACCATTGTCACCGATATTGTTGATCGCTGAAATAACACTTCTTACTTCATTTGCCTGTCCCTGTATGGAAAATGTATAATCCATACCATCTACTTTTGTATCATTATTACCTTTACGAACAGTATTTTCATGTCCATCGCCATCCTCTAAACTTGTTGCCCAGGATGTCTCTGCTACCATTACTTTTTTGTCATAAGTATCAGCAATATTCTTTAAAGTACTGGTAAGATTGTCAAGTGTTCCATGCCAGTATGGATAATAAGAAGATGCAAATACATCATAGCTTACATCATATGTATTCAGATTTTTTGCATAAGTTGCATAGTTTGCGCTTTTTTCCGGATTTGCAAAATGAACAGCAACTAAGATATTCTTTCCTTTTGCCTCTCCTGCTGCGTGAACCGCATCTGCACCGGCATCAAAGATCCTGCACATGTTTTCCCATGTACTCTCACCACAGACACCGTTGTTTGTCTCATTTCCAACCTGAACCATTCCAACATCAACACCTGCATCTAACAGTTCTGTAATGCTCGCTGTTGTATAATCAGATACAGCTGTCACTTTCTGATCGATCGTATAACCTGCCCAGGCTTTCGGTGCCTTCTGTTTTCCCGGATCTGCCCAGAAATCAGAATAATGGAAATCAATTAACGCCTTCATGCCTGCGTCGGTTGCCCATTTTCCGATTTTCTTTGCTTTTGCAAGATCGTTATTTCCACCACCGTATCCTTTTCCATTGCTGTCATATGGATCATTCCACACACGTATACGCACATAGTTAACACCTGCTTCTTTTAACTGGCTGAAGAACTCCTGATCACCTATCACGTTACCGTTCCAGTCTTTGAATGTCACTCCGCTGTCTCTTAAGCTGACATAAGATGACACATCCACACCTTTGATAAAATCATCGCTCAGTCCATCTACTTTCTGTACAAAAATACCATCAGCTCCGGTATCAACGATGCCTGCATCAACCAGTGCATCTTTTGTAGCCTGCAGGACTGTTTTAGCTTCTGTTAATTCCTCTACGGTTTTGTTGTCTTTATCCCCATAAACTGCTTTTGCTGATGTAAGCGCTGTCTGTAATGCACTCCAGGTATTCGCCACCACCCAACAAAAATGTCCATCCAGATGCATCTGTCTCAAAATCTCCATTTGTTATCAAATTACTGCTGCTTGCAGTTTTTACATTCTCCGTACTTTCCTCTGTCTCTTCCACACTCACAGAAACTGTCTCTTCGCTTCCTGCTGCCCAGACATCCGTTGTCCCGGCACTTGTCACAATCAATGTCGCTGCCAGTGCCGCTGCCAGCATGCGCTTTACCATCCCACTTTTCATTATTTTTCCTCCCCCAACATCTTGTTTGCGCAACGCTGTTGTTCCTATGCTCTGAAAGAAATTTCATTTTCCCAGTTTTAACAACATTTCTCGTTTTTTTCTTTGCGCAACAGCGTTCGGCTTTTTACTATACTTTTCCATTTTATCAGTAAAAATTTCTGTTTAATTACTTTATTTATAATTATTTTCAATAAATTCGTTGTTTTTCGTTTGCATGGGTATATAATGGAAGAAAAACGCAAAGGAGCATACGGTTATGAAAAACAAAAGAAAACAGATTTCCAATGAAATCTCAATCCGCATTCTGTCGGTCGTTATCACAATATTCGTCATTTTCTCTATTGTAGTTGCGATCATGATCGGGAACATCAGCTTGTCCTCACAAAAAGACGAACTGGAACTACAGTCAAAAGCTGCCTCATATCAGCTTGAAACCTTTTTTAAAAAGTACACAACTACCGCGGAACAGATGGCTCTCAATCCCGATATACGGGAAATCCTGACTGAAACTAAATCCGGCGATTCCATTAAAGAAGCCACCCTTTATCAGGATGTATTTAAAGAGCTGCAGAGTCATCAGGCAACAGACAGTGAAAACATTCTTGCTGCCTGGATCGGTGATATTGATGCTAATGTTCTGACCCAGTCAGACGGCTATACCAGTGACAGTTCTTTTGATATCACGCAAAGAGACTGGTATCAGGTAACACAAACCGGTAAAAGTATGCTCACCAACGCTTACACAGATGTCAGCACAGGCAAATTAATTTTAAGCGCCGCCGCACCCGTATACGATCCTTCCGGAAAAAATGTTGTCGGTGTTGCCGGATTGGATATTGCCTTAGACCATATCAACGAATTATTTTTCTCCTACACAGTAGGTGATAATGGTTTTGTAATTCTTTTAACATCTGACGGAACCATCATTTACCATCCAAATACAGATTATCAGTTAAAAACTCTTACTGAGATTGGTGTAAGTGATAATGTAGTCAATGCTCTTGGAGGTGGAAATACCGCAGTAAAATATACCATTGGAAATAAATCAAGATATGGATATATTGTAGACATTACAGATACCGATTATTTTGTTTTAAGCTGTCTGCCATCCAGTGAATATTTTTCCAGCCTCACCATATGCATGGTTATTATGCTTGTACTGATCGTCATCGGTATTGCAGCCACTGTCATTGCCATCCGCAAAGTCGCTTCTGCTATTACAAAACCGATCAGTACATTAAATGATGTTGCACAGGAACTTGCCAAAGGAAACCTTGATGTATCCCTTAAGATTCACTCTGACAATGAAATCGGCGAACTTTCTGACTCCATCCAGTTAACGGTAGACCGCCTGAAGGAATACATTAATTACATTAATGAGATTACCTATGCCTTAAACCGTTTAGCAGATGGAAAGTTAAAATTTACACTGAAATATGATTATGCCGGAGATTTTTCAAAAGTAAAAGAAGGTCCTATCAATATTTCTGAATCCATGCAAAACATCATGACTGATATTATCAACACTTCCAGTCAGGTGTCTGCCGGTTCTGAGGATCTTGCCAAAGCAGCACAAAGTATTGCGGAAGGCGCCACCACACAATCGGCTTCCGTAGAAGAACTTGTTGCCACCACAACTGCTGTTACCGATCAGGTAAAAGAAAATACTGCTGCTGCACAGGTTGCGGCTGATGAAACATTAAAAGTAACTGATATGATGCGAAACAGCAAAGATCAGATGTCACTAATGACAGAAGCAATGAATAAGATCACACAGACCTCCAATGAGGTTGTCGGCATCATTAAGACAATTGAAGATATCGCAGACCAGACAAATCTGTTAGCATTAAATGCTTCCATTGAAGCTGCACGGGCAGGTGAAGCCGGAAAAGGATTTGCTGTTGTTGCCTCCGAGATAGGTTCTTTAGCCGAGGAAAGCTCCAAAGCAGCCAATACGACCAAAGATCTCATCGGTATTTCCATTAACGAAATTGAACATGGAAACCAGATTGTAAATGACGTCGTCACTTCCATTCAGGAAGTCATGGAAGCTGTTCAGAAAGTAAATGAAATGATTTCAAAGAGTTCCGAAACTTATGTCCAGCAGGAGCAGAGCATGGAACAGCTTGAGATTGGTATTGAAGAAATTTCTAAAGGAGTGGAAGACAACTCTGCCGCTGCCGAAGAAACTTCTGCCACATCGGAAGAACTTGCCGCTCAGGCTACTACGCTAGAGCAGCTTGTACAGAGATTTGACCTGACCAACGAGGAATAACACGCTGATCTAACGCCGGAACAGTTAAAAAATCCCCTGTAACCAGCAATACAAATATAGCAGGTTACAGGGGATTTCTTCTATTCAATGTAATTTCTATTCACTGCGAATTTATTCGTTGCGAATTTATTCGCATACGTATGGCATTAATGCAACGTGACGGGCTCTCTTAATAGCTACTGTAAGAGCTCTCTGGTGTTTTGCACAGTTGCCAGTGATACGACGAGGAAGAATTTTTCCTCTCTCAGAGATGTATCTCTTTAATTTGTTTGTATCTTTGTAATCGATTACGTTATCTTTTCCACAGAAAACGCAAACTTTTTTTCTTCTATGCATCGGGCGTCTCTTCATTGGTGCGCCATCTTTGTCTGCTGCTTTATTGAAAGCCATGATAATTACCTCCTGTTGTTATGATCTCCATTAGTTAAATGGTAACTCTTCATCAATTCCATCCGGAATATTCATGAAGCCATCACCTGCTGCACTGCTCGGTGACGGTCTGTCGGAAGGGTTAAAACCGGAGTTATCTCCGCCGCCGCTGGCATTTTTGCTCTCTGCAAATTCTACATTTTCAGCAACAACGTCCGTCGTGTAAACACGCTGTCCGTCTTTGTTGGTGTAGCTGCCAGTCTGAATACGACCTTCCAGAACGAATTTTGTTCCCTTACGTCCGAATCTCTCCAAAAACTCTGCTGTTCTGCCAAATGCAACACAGTTGATAAAATCTGTATTCTGATCATCTCCGTCACGGCGGAAACGGCGATCTACTGCAAGTGAAAATCTTGCGATCGCAGTAGCACTCTCGCCCTGAGAATAACGGATCTCTGCGTCTCTGGTTAATCTTCCCATAAGAATAACTTTGTTCATATACGATTCCTCTCTTCTATCAAACAAACCGTTGTCAGTTCAAAGAATCTTATTTCTCGTCTTTTCTTACTACTAAGAAACGAAGAACATTGTCCATGATGCGGACATCGCGCTCAACTTCTGCCGGAACAGTAGATGCAGCGTCGAACTGGATGAAATAATAGAAAGCTTCTGACATCTTCTGGATCTCATATGCTAATTTCTTCTTACCAGCCTCTTCTACTTCTGTTACGTTACCACCGGCACGAGTGATGTACTCTTTTGCCTTCTCTACGGTAGCTGTTCTCGCATCGTCTTCGATCTTTGCACTAACAACAAGCGCTAATTCATACTTATTCATGCGAATTTTCCTCCTTTTGGTCTCTGGCCCGCTCTTATATGAGTGAGCAAGGAATTTAATAATATATCACGAAAACATATTCTATCATAAAAATCAATAGTTTGCAAGAACTTTTTACTCAGCTTCCTTGCTTAGCTTCCTTTTTGCGGATTTCTCTGGTATTTTTCTCCACAAGTTTTCTTGCGATCATGATCTGGTGCCCGCAGCCTAAGCATTTCAACCTGAAATCTGCACCCACGCGCAGGATCTCCCATTCACTGCTGCCGCACGGATGCTGCTTTTTCAACCGCACCACATCACCAACTTCATATTTATCCATAAATCCTCTCTATTCTCCTATACTATTTATTCTGCGAGCAATTTGCTGCATCAATTGCGATCACAAGCATCATTCCAAGCAGTTCATCGCCCGGATTGGTAAAATCGATCACATACGTATCACCCCAGTGGAGTAATTGTTTTGAAATATGAATAATGGAACTGCAGCCGGAATATACATCATAATCCCAGCCAAGGAAATCTCCCTCCACACGCCATCCATTAAAATCAATATCATATTTCGGCCGGAACAGGGTAAACTGTTTTTCGATCTGTCCTCTTTTGATCCCACCTGTTTCAATTTCAAAGACCGGAAGAAGATTAAACAGCTTCTGACGGATCATTCCAACCTCAACATGTGCCGCATCATAGACATGGATCTGATGTCCAAGTGCAAACACCTCTGCCCTGACAAAATACCGTACATTGCCCTCCTCATCATAGACATCATAAGTATCTGACCATGAAAACACTCTCTGTTTTATCAGTAAACGCATACCTTCTCCTTTTTAGATGTTTAAAATAGTACTTACTCTGTTTACCGGATCTGTGAAAACACCTCACCAAGCCCTGCCTGGATTAAAAGATCTGCTCTGCCATCCATCGGTGTTGTAGATTTATTGATAAGCACCAGCTTGTTTCCCCGGTAATAGTCGATCAATCCTGCAGCCGGATATACTGCCAGCGAAGTTCCACCAATGATAAGCACATCTGCATGGCTGATATAAAATACAGCATCCTCTAAGGTCTGCTGGTTCAAGCCCTCTTCATAAAGCACCACATCCGGTTTGATCTTACCTCCACACGCATCACACAGCGGAATCTCTGTACCGGATTTTAAAATATATTCCGCATCAAATCCTTTTCCACACTTCTGACAGTAATTGCGATGCACGCTGCCATGCAGCTCTAAAACACGCCTGCTTCCTGCCATCTGATGCAGTCCGTCAATGTTCTGTGTGATGACGGCTTTTACCTTGCCCGCAGCCTCTAACTCTGCAAGTTTCTGGTGTGTCACATTTGGTTTTGCATCAAGACATAGCATCTTATCACGGTAAAAACGGTAAAATTCTTCTGTATGTCTCATATAAAAGGTATGACTTAATATCGTCTCCGGTGGATAATCATATTTCTGATTATAGAGTCCATCCACACTCCTGAAGTCAGGGATGCCACTTTCGGTAGAAACGCCTGCTCCCCCGAAAAATACAATATTATCTGACTCCTGTACCATTTCTAAGAACTTTTCTATATTTGACATGATCAATCCTTTCTCAGGACAAACTGTCCCACCAGTTCATTTAAAGACACTGCTTGTGCAGACAGCTCCTCACTGGTTGCAGATGATTCCTGTGCTGCTGCAGAATTTGACTGAACCACCTCTGAGATCTGGTTTACCCCTGATTCTGCCTGTTCCATCGCTCTTGCCTGCTCTGCCGACTGTTCGCTTAACATCTTTGATTCCTCAGCGATCTCTTTGATTCCTTCAACTACTTCCTCTAATGCCGCAGAAGCGCTTTCTGCCGCCTTATTCCCCTCTGCGATCTCCTGCAGGGAACCTTCGATCAGCTGGCGGGTATCAACTGCTGACTGCGCACTCTGCTCTGCCAGTTTCCTGATCTGGTCCGCAACAACCGCAAATCCTTTTCCCGCTTCCCCTGCACGGGCAGCTTCGATCGCTGCATTTAAGGATAACAGATTCGTCTGGCTTGCAATATCTTCGATATCAGAAATAATATTTTCGATTTTGGTTGATGTCTCATTGATCCGTCCCATAGCATCCGTCAAAGCCGTCATCTGTTCGCGGCTGTTATCTGCCTGCTTTGCATACTGGCTTGCTTTCTGGTGTGATGCCTCAAGCTTTTCTGCCGTGGCATTGACATTGTCCGTAATGTTCGTGATCGTTGCCGTCAGTTCTTCCACGGAACCTGCCTGGTCTGTTGCCCCTTCTGCCAGTGCCTGTGCAGATTCTGCCAGATTTTCAGAACCAGCAGAAACCTGTTTTGAAGCATCTTCAACCTGCTGTAACGTACTGTTCATCTGACGGTTCATCTTTCTTATGGCATCTTTTAAGGCTGCAAATTTTCCGACATATTTATTTTCGATCCTGGTTCCGACAGCATAATTACCAGCCGCCATTTCTCCTAACAGCTCCCCTGCATCCGTAATAATCAGGTTCAGATTATGCGCCATCTGTTCTGCTTCTAAGATCATCTCTTTGATCTCGTCATCTGCCTCACTCTCCGGGAACGGACTGTCAAGATCACCTTCTGCAAATGATTTCAGACGTTCTGCCAAAGCTGTCAGAGGCTTTTCTATATCTACAGCTATCGTGTTTCCGATACGGATGGAAATCACAATACAGACCACGATCACCGCTATGATCACGATCATAAATATGAGCTCCATATTATGTAATGATGCCTTTGATGCATCACCCTTTTGTACATTCAGATCCATCAGTGTTGCCAGATCCTGATAAATTTTGTCATACTGTGGTGAGAGTTCACCGGTGTCGATTTCCTGTGCTTTTAAATAACCATCATCCGAAGATGATGTTGCAAGCTCTAAAACTTCTGCATCAATATCCCAATAGCCGTCCAGATCCGTAACTAACGTATTATATGCCTCTTTTGCCTGTGGGAAAACCATGGTACTTTCTATGTCTTTCAGATATGTTTCAAAGGCTTCCTTTTTCTGATCATGCAGCGATACCTGTGCCTCGATCATGTCCTCCTCATCATATCCAACAACAGCACGCAGGGCGCTTCTCGTCTCTGAAAATGTAACCATTGCCTTACCGATATCTCCCTGCGAAAATCCATAATTAGTCATCGCATATTCATATCGGCCAGACGCGACCAGCATTGCAATAATTCCAAGCACTGCTGCGATCGTCGCAATGCCTGTTACCATTTTAAATCCGGTATTTAACCGCTTTTTTATCTTCATGTCTTTCAGCTTTTGCATAACCGTTCACCTTCCCTTTTGTAATATACCTTTAACATGTATAATTTTAGTATATTTTCGATACATTTTCAAGGTTTGCCACCCACGATACTGCTAAATTTTATCATCAAAAAACAGTAGTCTAGCAATCTGCTTTCTGCAGCTCTAAACTACTGTTTTTTAGTTGCGGGAACAGGATTTGAACCTGTGACCTTCGGGTTATGAGCCCGACGAGCTTCCAGACTGCTCCATCCCGCGCTATTGCAACAGAACAAATGCCCTGTTCGTTTACATAACATTATTATAGACCTTTTTTTCTTTTTGTCAAATCATTCCTGCCAGCACTACGCTCGCAGCCATTCCGGCTGCCGTAGCAGCCAGCGCTCCTGCAAGCGTATAGCGGCTCTTTTTGATTTTTACACTCATAAAGTAAACAGACATGGTATAAAAAATTGTCTCCGTGCTTCCGAGCATGATCGACGCCATCCGCCCCAGCAGCGAATCCGTCCCATACTCCTTATAAATATCTAAAAGCAGACCTGTTGCCGCCGAAGATGAAAACATTTTCACAACAGCAAGCGGAAGCAGTTCGGACGGGAATCCGATCTTTTCTGTGAAAATAGCACATACATTTGAAAAACATTCCAGAAATCCGGACGCACGCAGGATTCCAACAGCAACCATCAGTCCGATCAGTGTTGGCATGATCCCTATGACTGTTTCAAATCCGTCTTTCGCTCCCTCGATAAACTCTTCGTAGATATTGTGCCTGCACAACAGCCCATATCCGATAATCAAAAAAATCAGAAGTGGTATCATGATATCGGATAAAAACATCATTATCTGCATAGGACACTTCCCGAAGCTGCTGTTAGTTTATTATATGTATCAGCGATTCACATTATTCATGCGATTTTCGCGCCAGACGTTCATAATCCTCCTGCGGCATTGGTTTTGCGAAATAATATCCCTGAATATAATTACAGCCAAGTCTCTTGAGCATCTGTACCTGTTTCTTTTCTTCAACGCCTTCTGCAATGACCGGCATATCCAGCGCTTTTGCCATCTGGATAACTGCCGCTAAGATCTTTTCTCCGCGCCCATCATCTTTGCCTTTGGAAAGAAACTTCATATCAATTTTCAGCACATCCAGATCAATGTCCTTTAACACGTTCAAAGATGAATATCCGCTTCCAAAATCATCCATCAGAATTGTAAATCCTGCCTTGTGCAGATAATTCACCGCATTTAAGATTACATTTTCCGTATCGGAAAAAACACTCTCCGTCAGTTCTAAGTGCAGGTACTCCGGTGGTATCCGGTATTTTTCCACAAGATTGACCAGTGACTCTAAAAAATTGGGATTATAAAGGTTGACACGGGAAACATTCACAGAGATCGGATCCGGCTTACGTCCTGCTCTTAACGCCGTGGCAATAAGCTGGCAGACCTGATCCCACACATAATAATCAAGTTTTATAATAAAACCGTTCTTCTCGAAAACAGGTATAAACTCTCCCGGTGAAACCATCGTCCCATCCGGTTTTTTCCAGCGTACAAGTGCTTCCGCGCCACGCGGCGTATAACCATCTAACTCATACTTCGGCTGAAAATAAACGACAAACTGTTTTTCCTCAAGTGCCGTATCCATTTCGTTTATGATCTGCTGCTCCCGCTGCATCTCTTTTCCCATCTGTTCCGTGTAGAGTGCCTCATGATGCATATACTGCCCCTTGCATTCCTGTGCTGCAATTACAGCATGCTCATAGATTGCCGATACCTCCATCTCCTTGTCCCGGATAATATAACATCCCGCCGACGTCTCAAGATAACAGCGCAGCTCCCCGTTTTTCTTCACCTGTTCCCGGATCTTCTGGGCGATCAGCAGTGCATCCTGTTCTTTTTCTACCGCAACACAGATTCCAAAAACATCGGAATTTAATCTGCCATAAGTATACGTCTTATATGCACTGAGTACACCGCAGATATTGTGCGCCATACATCTTAACAGACGGTCTCCTTCTGCCGCACCATAGAAAGAATTGATCATTTTAAACCGGTCAATATCCAGCCGGATAAATGCAAATGTCTCATCCTTACTGTCATCCAGCATCTCCCTCGTCTTCTGGTAAAACATCTGACGGTTATAAATTCCTGTCAGGGAATCATACTCTAAAAAGTGCTGTTTGCTCCTTTTGATAGCGTTCATGACACGAAACCAGATGATCTCCCGGTGGAATGACTTCGGTATAAAATCCCATACCCCATACTCCAGACAGCGTTTTTCATTTTCCACATTGTCTTCCGTTGTCGCAATGACGATCGGAATATACTTATATTCACTGTGTTTTTTGAATTCCTCCAGGAAAGCAAATCCATCCATTACAGGCATAATAAGATCCAGTATAATTGCCGCTACCGAAAGTCCTTTATCCTTTTTCAGATACTCCAGTGCCTTTTTCCCGTCTTCTGACTCTACGATCTGATAAGCTTTACGGAAAATATCAGCCAGGGACTGCCTGTTGAGCTTATTATCATCTACAATCAAGATCTTATTTTTTTTCATTGGTATCCCTCACTTTCTCTGAGGATTTGTCTTACACATAAATCTATTCTCATTATAATGTCTTTTATCAAATAGTACAACGAATTATTTGTCAGATTTTGTAAATATTTTGTCTAATTTTACAAAAAATAATCGCAGTCAGTGTACTGCATGTCGTTGCGATCAGTGCCGGGCCGACGATCTGCGCCGGATTCACACTTCCATACTGGCTGCGGTAGGCAATAATGTTTACCGGTATGATCTGAAGGGATGAAATATTGATGATCAAAAAATCACACATCTCGTTGCTGGCGGTCCGCTCCCCTTTTTTTACTGTGTCATCTGAAAATGCTTTCTTTCCACGCTCTTTTTCTAATTCCGCCAGCGCCTCCATCGCTTTTAATCCGGCTGGTGTTGCCGCCCATCCCAGTCCGAATACGTTTGCAATCATATTGGTGGCAATATATTTATTTGCCGGATGATTTTTCGGAATATCCGGGAACAGAAAATGCAGCACCGGCGCAAGGCGCCTTGATAAGCCTGCAATGATGCCTGTTTTTTCCGCGATTCTCATCAGCCCCACCCAGAAAGACATGACTCCCATCATCGTAATGCAGAGTGTTACCGCTTCTTTCGCCGAATCAAGTGCAGCCTGTGTAACTGCCGGAAGTGTGCCATGAAATGCGGCAAACACAACACCGGTTAAGATCATAAATGCCCAGAGATAATTCATACGTATCTCTCCGGTTTTTCTTTTATTTTATGGTCAGAATGCATCATATATGTATTGCAAAATTGCAACGCAAAATTGCAATGTCATCTTTCCATACACTTCTTCATCCAACAATTTTTCGGTTATTTTTTCTTTAGATCAACATATATATCACTAACACTCTGTATCTTAAACTGAGGTATTTTATCTTGACATGTTTTTCTGATATTTTTCACCGGTTTCCGCGCTTATACCGGATATCCACACTTTTTCTCATTCTGCTCATACTTATCCCGACCATTTTATCAGGTGGCTGCGCAGTCTCAAAATATAACTCGGCTCCAGACTCCTCCATTTCTTCTGGGCATATGCCAGATTCAGACTCCTTCAATTCTTCTGAATACAAATCCGATCCGGCAGACAATGCATCTTCTGGATCTTCCCTTAATTCTGCACAAAATGCTGCATTTGACGAATTTTTACTGCAGCTTTTCCGTTCAGAGATCACCCAGAATACCATAAATCTGCATTTTTCGCTTTCCTCTCCGGCGTCTTACGGCATCACAGACATTCCAATCTCACTTGGCGGTATATCCGGTCAGGCGGCAGAGCAAAACCGCGCCGCCTTAGAAAACACGGTTGCCGCCCTAAAGCACTTTGACACGGAAAAACTTTCCAAAACACAGAAGCTGACCTATGATATTTTGTCAGATTACCTTTCAATGGAACAAAAAGGAACAGATTTTTCACTGTATAATGAATACCTAAACCCATCTTCCGGTATCCAGGCGCAGCTTCCGGTGCTCTATGAAGAATATCGTTTTTACAACGAGGATGATATCAAAACCTATCTGAAACTGCTGCCCCTGACCGGTTCTTATTTTGAACAGATCATTGATTTTGAAAAAGAGAAATCCTCTGCCGGACTTTTTATGTCCGATGCAGTCTGTAAAGAAGTGATCGAACAGTGTTCCCGTTTTGCAGACGATGGAGACGATCATTATCTGATCTTAACTTTTAATAAAAAGGTGGATGACTTCAAAGATCTGTCAGATGAACAAAAGACTGCCTACAAAAAGCAAAATGAAAAGATCGTAAAAGAAATGATTTTTCCTGCTTACACCTCACTGGCATCTTCCCTGAGCAGCCTGCTTGGCAGCGGAAAAAATGAAAAAGGACTCTGCTATCTGAAAAGAGGCAGGGATTATTATAAATATCTTGTCTATGAAAATACAGGCTGTGCCGATTCCATTGCAGATATTGAGACTATGATCGGACAAAAAAGATTATCCGATCTAAGCGAAGCCGCCGCCCTGACCGCATCAAATCCGGATCTCTGGACGGACGCGCAAAAACTTTCGCTTTCCAGTGCAGATCCCACATCCGTTTTGGAGCTGCTGAAAGAACGAATGCAGTCCGATTTTCCAAAAGCCCCAGATGTCTCTTACTCTGTGAGTTATATTGAAGAATGTATGGAAGACTATCTCGCGCCGGCTTACTATATCACTGCACCAATTGATGACTATAATGCAAACTCTATCTATATCAACGCAAAAACAGATGCCACGACCATGCGCTATTTTACCACACTCGCCCATGAAGGCTTCCCCGGTCACCTGTATCAGACGATCATGTCATACCAGTCCGGTCTGCCGGCGATCCGCAGCATTTTAAACTATCCCGGATATGTGGAAGGCTGGGCAACCTATGTGGAAATGATGTCTTATCATTATGCCGGTCTGCCGGATGATGCTGCCACGCTTCTCGCTTTAAATCAGTCTGCACTTTTAAGCCTTTATGCCTCGACTGATATCGGTATCCATCATGATGGCTGGTCGCTTTCTGATACAATAAAATTCTGGAATGACTACGGTATCAATGATCCGGATACTATTGCAGAAATTTACCGCTATATCATATCAGAACCGGCAAATTATCTCCGGTATTACGTCGGTTATCTGCAGTTTCTGGAATTAAAAGAATATGCAAAAGAAACTCTCGGCAATGATTACAATGAATCCGCATTTCATCAGACGCTTCTCTCTATCGGTCCGGCACCGTTTGAAATCATAAAAAAATATCTGAAAGAATTTTACCAGAAATAACGGATTTATTCGCTATTCTTCTTTCAGGAGTGCCTGATATACATCGCGTTTGCTCATGCCACGGTCTTTTGCCACCAGCTTCATAGCTTCTTTTCGAGGAGTTCCTTTACTTTCGTATACCTGCATATGTTCCTCTAACGACATATCCTCCCAGGATTTTCTTGCCTCTTCGGCAAGTTCCTCGAAAGTTTTTCCGTGGAGCACGAGTACATACTCCCCGCGGGGTTCGTTCTCCTCATAGTAGGCAAGACTGTCTGACAGAGTCGTGCGCATTTTTTCTTCATAGCGCTTCGTGAGTTCCCGGCAGATGGATATCTGCCGGTCTCCGAGCGTATCATACAGTTCTTCTAATGTTTTTACAAGATGATGCGGCGCCTCATAAATAATGATCGTGCGTGTTTCATCCTTTAACTCCTGCAGAATAGCAGCCCGCTCTTTTTTCTCCCGCGGCAGAAATGCCTCGAACGCAAAACGCCTTGTCGGAAGCCCGGACATCGTAAGTGCCGTAATACACGCCGCTGCCCCCGGCAGGGATGTCACTTCAATTCCTTCCTCATAACAGATGCGCACTAAATCTTCGCCCGGATCGGAAATACCCGGTGTCCCTGCATCCGTGATCAGAGCAATGTTTTTTCCTTCCCGTAGTTTATCCACAAGCTGATATGCTTTTTCTATTTTATTGTATTCATGATAACTTGTCATCGGCGTCTTGATCTCAAAATGATTCAACAGCTTGATCGAATTTCTGGTATCTTCCGCTGCGATCAGATCCACTTCCTTTAATGTACGAAGCACCCGGTACGTGATATCTTCAAGATTGCCGATCGGCGTTGCACATAAATATAATTTTCCTGCCATCGTTCTCTCCATTTTCGGAATATTATGCTGATTCTTATTAGCACATTATAAAACCACTCCGTAAAATTGACAAGAAAATCCTGCGTTATACTAAGATAAGCTTTCATGTTCAATTAGCTGATTCACCTTCTTACGGAGTTTGATGAACTCATCAGTATCTTTCAATGGCAGGTCACGATCATATGGCAGCAATACCGGAACCTCTGCCTTTACGGTTCCGGGTCTTTGCGTCAGCACATAAATCTTGCTGGATAAAAAAACTGCCTCCTCGATATCGTGCGTGACAAAAATGACCGTTGGCTTTTCTTCCTGCCAGATCTGGCGCATCAGAAGCTGCATATCCGCTTTTGTCTGAGGATCTAAGGCAGAAAACGGCTCATCCATCTCCTTTGCGTTTGCCAGCCCGTATTCCTCACACAGAAATCCTTTTACAATCCTGCCATCTGACAATTCCACATCCCCGATACAGAGTGGCTTTTTTACCTGCTGTAAAAATGCTCCGATGCTCACAACCAGCAGTTCATAAATCTCTACCGCTATCGCAGCGCCCTTTTTATCGTCATATACCATGCCCGGTTTCTCCGGTACGGTATCCAGACGATACAGTCTGTAATGCGGTGCAGTATTTATGCTCTCTTTGTAGGATGCTTTAAGCTCTGTGAGCTGGCTCTCCAATGGAAATCCTTTTTTATGCAGTCCGCATACCGCAAACGGAATGCTCTGTGTCTGTAAAAACCGTTCCGCTGTACCAAGGATCTCGCCCTCCTGATCGGATAATGAGAAAATAGTGATTCCAAATGGAAGCTCTGTATCCGCTGTATTTTCCGGTACTGCTATGGCACACATATCAAGTAGGTTGTTGTCATGAATTATAACGGCAGGTATATATTTTCACAATCAGCAGAATGATTGATTTGTATACTACTTTCGATGTACCAATACTTCTTTTCCTCTACCTTAAAATAACTGTGTCCGCCTGCTGATGCCCAGTTTTTCAAAAATATTACTCAGATGTTTTTTTACCGTTGCCTCACTGATCAGAAGCTGTCTGGCGATTTCCTGATTGGAATATCCTTTTCTTACAAGCTGCACGATTTCCTGTTCCCTCCCCGAAAGAAGATCTGCCTCCCTGTTTTTTATGGTATTTTCCGCACCCGAAACATAATGGTTTGCATAGGCAAAAACATTTTTTTCAAAATGAGGCAGAAATGTCTGCAAAATTTCCATCTCATGCCCTGTAACGTCCGGTTCTCCACACTTCCGCAGCAGATTCAAAAATACCCGTGTCTTTCCCTCTTTCATAATGATAAGCCCGCATCCCATATCTAATTTCTGGGGTTTAAAATACTCACGGTAAATCACCGATGCTCTTCGTTTCTCATCCGTTAAAAGATCGGTATCGCGGTATGCCATTGATTTTGTAAAATTGCACATCTGCATCAGATAGTCTTTTGCAAAATAAGTATCTAAGTATTTCCGTTTCATGACAGGATCCACATTTTCAAATACCGAATGCGCCACGTCTAACCTGCCGTCTTCATCTATCACTAAAAAATAACCCTGCGTATATGGAATCAATATACGGATCAGTTTTAAACATCTTTCTCCAAACGTCTCCAGGCTTCCGGCATAATAGATTTCCAGAAGAATGTCATTGAACATGCGCCATTCTTTTTCTGTCATAACGTAATATCCTCCACGGACACTCCAAGAGATGCCAGCTTTGCAATCGTCACTTTGATCTGATACTCCAGCTCCTGATTTTCCACCCCATTGTTTGCACGTTTGATGCGCTGTAAATCTGTATATTTATCAATTAAAACCGTGATCAGTTCTTTTTCTGTCATATCCTCCATCCTCACTACCGCCTTTCTCCGATATAAAAAATAATAGCCTGCGCTTTGCGAACATTCTATTGTTGTGAATTGTATCTGCATTCTGTAATTTTCTATATTTTAGCGGATTTTATTTTTGGTGTAAACATGCAACTTCCATTTATCTTTTGTACTTCCCACCATCTGTTTCCTGCTGTTGTTCACACCTATTGTGTAAACAGCAGCAATTTTCTTTCACAATCTGATGCCATGCCTGACTTTGTGCTTTTGTTCCTATTCCAGTTTTTGTCTATACAACAATCCCTGCACCTTTTATTCCTTCTCTTTCACATACACCGTCATGCGTTCCTTTGTTCCATCCTCACTGGCGTAGACATAAGACCTGCCAGCTGCTTTCGCAGTGATAACCCCGTTTGCATCTACCGACACCACATTGGAGTTAGAGCAGGAATACGCCGGCTGATTGCCGGAAGATACCGTCGCATTTACTCTTGCACGTTCCCCCGGATGAAGTGTAATCGTCGTCTGCTCAAATGTAATCTTTGGAGATCTGACCGTCACTTCACAATTTTTGCTGACTCCATCTACGGTTACAGTAATGACTGCCGTTCCATGTTTGACCGCGGTTACTTTTCCTGTTTCATCCACAGTCGCCACACTTTTTTTGTTGGTTTTCCACACTGGTGTTGTTTTTGATGTGGAAGATACCTTAAGTTTATACTTTTCCCGTCTGTATAACGAGATTTTAGACGGCATCAGGCGGACTGTCGGACTTTTTACCGTCACTTTACAATTCACAGATGTACCGTCAACCTTTGCAGTAACCGTAGTTGTTCCCGGCTTCTTTGCTGTTACTTTTCCATTTTCACTTACCGATGCAATGCTTGTCTTTACCGACTTCCACGTCACCTTATGCCCGGTGGATGAGACTGCCGTAAGCACTGCACTTTCCCCATTTTCCAGTGTCAGGCTGGTCTTATTTAAGGTAACTTTTGTCTTTGTGACAGTAACCTTACAGCTTGCCTCCGCATTTTTTGTTTTTGCCGTAATCGTCGCACTTCCCGCCTTTTTTGCGGTGATTTTTCCGTAGGTATTAACCGACGCGACCTTTGAATCACTGGATGTAAATGTCGGTTTTTTACTGCCGGATGAAACCACAGACAGACAATAAGTGTCCCCTGTTTTTAATGTTTTTTCATATGCACTTAAGAAAATGAACCCATATCCTGAGGCTGCATATACTTCTACTTTCTGATACTCTGAAATAAAAAGCATGGAAACCATGCAGAGGATGGCTAATGCCACCCGGATGACTTTTTTTCCTGATTTCATAGATATTTCCCCCAATCCTTCTCTGAATGACAGATGGCGGAAATGTACAAAAGAAAAGGTCATCCGGCACATTTTCCACACCGGATGACCTTATTATTAAATTAACATGAACGGTTACAGTTGTAAATCGAACAGATCATAAAGTTTTTATAATTTACGCTTCCTGTTTTCTCTTCCCCATCACCAGATAGAACACAACTCCCGCTGCCACAACCCCGATGGAAATGATCTGTGACGTGGAAAGTACGCCGATGCTTCCCCGGTAATCGTTCCGGAAAAACTCAATGATAAATCTTCCGATTCCGTAAAGCACCATATATCCTGCTGCCACCTGTCCTTCTTTCGGCTTTCTTCCTGCGTAAAGAAGCAAAAGACCACAGATCAGAAAGTCCCCTGCAGATGACATGAGCTGTGTCGGCAGAAGTTTCACCCCGTTTGGTGCAAAATCGGAATGGGTAAATGTAATGCTAAACCACGAATCTGTCTCCCTGCCATAACAGCAGCCTGCAAAAAAGCAGCCGAGGCGCCCGAATCCCTGCGCAAATGATACCGAAGGCATTACAAGATCAAAATACGACAGAAAACGTTCTTTCTTGACGCAGCAATAAATGAAACTCGTCAGTGCTCCTCCTATGATTCCACCATAAACGACATATCCGTTTTTAAAATTCCAGAGTATGGATGGATCCTTTAAAATCTCCGGGATCTCCACAATATAGTAAAGCAGCCGGCAACCGATCATTCCACCGAAGATTGCGCAGAAGAAGATTCCATAGATAATATCCTCGTTCAAGCCACGTTTTTTTCCACGCTTTAAACACATCATAAGTGCCGCTGCAAAACCGATCGCAATCATAAGACCATACATATGAAATGTAACCGGTCCTATCTTTATATCATTAAACATATATTTTAATTTATCCTTTCTGAATCACTCAAATACATACTGATTATGTTTCATACCTGTCATTTTCCACACAAAATAATTTTTCTGCTGCTTTATACACAATATGGTTTTAAATAATCCACTTAATACCCATAAATATCATAAATCTCATCTGTATACACGCCCTGCTCTTTATAAACGATCAGCGGTTTTTCCACGGTAAGCCTTGATTTTCCACCACGCAGTCCTTCGATCAGCACCATATTCGGTTCTTTATCCACGAACGGATAGACAAGCTGCATGCGCTTCGGCTCGATCTTATACTCGACCATTTTACTCATGATCTCTGCAAGCCGGAACGGCCGGTGTACCATATAAAACCTGCCTCCCGGCACAAGCATTTTCGCGGTTTCCCGCAAAATATCATCCAGTGTACATAGCACTTCATGTCTGGCGATCGCCTTTGCCGCAGACGGCGAATTTTGTCCATGTGTTCCGATCATATACGGCGGATTTGTGGTTATCACATCAAATGATGATCCTCCAAATATGGCAGATGCCTCCTTAATATCGCCGGTCACGATCTCAATCTTATCTTCAAGATGGTTATATCGCACGCTGCGGCGTGCCATATCTGCACTTTCTTCCTGAATCTCAAGTGCCTTAAAATCCTCAGCTTCCGTCTTTGCCTCCATCAGGATCGGGATGATTCCCGTTCCCGTACCAAGGTCTAATACACGCTCCCCTTTTTTTGCCTTTGCAAACCCGGAAAGTAAAACCGCATCCATTCCAAAACAAAAACGTTTTGGATCCTGAATGATAAAGTAGCCGTTGCGATGCAGTTCATCAAGTCTCTCATGCTCATAAACCAGATTATTTGGCATCGTCAATTTTGGATTTTCCTCCCTTGTCCTCTAATGCGGAAAGCTCTTTTAATTCCTGTGCAGTCAGTTTGACATGATCTTTTCTGCGTTTCGGCTTAAATTTCAACTGATCAACAGAATAATCTCGGATTTCCTTTTCGTCATCCACTTCTACGAGTACTTTTACCATCTGGCGCAATACACTGACAGAAGATACCTCACCTTTTAATCCATCATCCGTTGTCACATAATCTCCAACGTTTGGCAGGCGGCTGTTCAGATATTCGTAAGTTTCCTCTTCATTTTTCAGACAGCACATCAGTCGTCCGCATACACCGGAAATTTTGGTCGGATTTAAGGACAGATTCTGCTCTTTTGCCATTTTGATGGATACCGGTGCAAATTCGGAAAGATAGGAATGACAGCAAAGCTCTCTTCCGCAGATTCCGATACCGCCCATGATCTTTGTCTCATCGCGGACACCGATCTGGCGAAGTTCAATCCTCGTGCGGAAAACCGCCGCAAGATCTTTTACCAGTTCACGGAAATCGATACGTCCGTCCGCCGTAAAATAAAAGAGCAGTTTATTATTGTCAAACGTATACTCTGCTTCTACAAGTTTCATATCAAGTTTATGTTTTGCTATTTTTTCCAGACAGATCTTAAACGCTTCTTTCTCTTTTTCACGGTTTTTTAATGCTGTCTTTTCATCTGCTTCCGTTGCGATACGGATAACCGGTTTTAACGGCTGGATCACACTGTCATCGTTTACTTCTCTTGCAGGGATCATAACCGTCCCCATCTCAATGCCGCGTGCAGTCTCCACAATTACGTGCATTCCTGCGGTCAGATCCAGATTTCCCGGTCCGAAATAATAAATTTTACCGGCATTCCGGAAACGGACTCCTACTATTTTTATCATGTTAATTCTCCTTTATGGTCAGCAGAAGCAGTTCGATCACCAGATCAAAATTTACATTTGCATTCAAACGCACCTGTGCTTTTGATAATGCCTGTAATATTTCCTCGATCCCATTATAGGAACTCTGCTCTGCCTGTCTTTTTATGTCATAAACCTCATCCTTGAAAATAAGGCCATTTACATCCTTCGTTGCTTTATAATACAATACATCACGATACCAGATCATCATAAGATCAAAGTAATCGTTGATCTTAAGTTTGTATTCACTGATCTGCTTTACCGCCTCTGTCATCTCATAGAGATCGATATCGTGCAGACGCTTGATGAGCTGGAGCGCCGATGCTTTTAACTCATTAAAATCATCTGATGCCGCAAGCTGGATCGCTTTTCCGACATTTCCCTGTGCAAATGCCACACAGACATCTGCCTGATAGTCCGGGATCTGATAATGTGCCATCAGATATTTCTTGATCTTTTCATCCGGCACTGCCTTTAAATTTAATGTCACACAACGCGATAAGATTGTCGGAAGAAAGCTCTCCGCATTGGTGGTCAAAAGCAGGATCACCGCATATGCAGGCGGTTCTTCAATCGTTTTTAACAGCGCATTCTGTGCCTGCTGGTTCATTTTTTCCGCTTCATCCACAATGTAGATCTTATGTTTACTGCTGTATGGTTTGATCACAATGTCGTTGTTTAGCTGCGTTCGGATATCGTCTACCGAGATCGTATTCGGCTTTTCATGGCTGACATAAATAATATCCGGCTGATTTTTGCCTGCTGCCTGTTTACAGGAATGACATTCCATACATGGCTCCGCCGTAAATCTGCTCTCTATTCTTTCAGATTCTGTTTCCCCTGCAAGTTCCTCTAATTTTTTATTTACTGCTTCACACTGCAGCGTCTGTGCAAATGCCTCCGCGATCATCATTTTTCCGGATTTGTCCGGACCGTTTAATATATAAGCATGTGAAACTTTATCCATGGTAATGGCATTCTGCAGGTGCTCTATGATCTGTTCATGTCCAACGATGTCCTTAAATGCTGGCATATCATTCCTCGTTTCTGCACATATTTTTACGGTTTATTTTACCGGATCATCTGCGCTATGTGCCGCGCTTTTATCCACCCGATCGGGGCAGAATATCTTTCTTATCCACATTTCAAAAGATCAGGTGAGGATATCTAATATCAATCCCCTTATCTCTCCGATCTTACTTAAAATAGCGATATGGTCTTTCTCATCCTTTACCAGTTCCTGTGCCAGTTCGTCCAGATTTGAATCGATCAGCTTGATCAGACCGTACACTCTGTGACGGCCTCTCCGGTCAAGGAAGTTCTCTCTGGAAAATTTGTGGGAACGGAATACCACTTCGTTCATAAATTCACGGATCAGACCGCGGTATTTCTTCATATCACGGATATCCATATGCTGTGCAATACGATTACCCTGTGCTGTAATATCAGAAAGAAGCATGTCCACTTTTGCCTGAAGATCTGCATCTGTGATCGCACTCGCAAGTGTAAACTTAAAGGAACCATCCCCCTGTACATTCTGGCTGGTATCCGGTACCTGTGTAACCTCTGTTACATGATTTAATTTGTTAATATCCAAAGTTTACACCTTCTTCCTCTAAAAAATCCCTACACTTTATCTGATATTTCTGTGGCATGCACCTGATGCCATACACTTTCCGCTATGCATCCTGATGCTGCTCCTGTGCTCTGATATACGCTGCGATCCGCTCTTTTGTCTCGTCTAATAACTCATTGCAAAATCTTTTGGTGATTCCCGCTTCTTTTAATTTTTCCTCGGAAAAATCTTTTTCATCTGCAAGAAAACGACGGCATAATTCCTCATATTTCGGAGTCTCCTGCCTGCGCTCCCTGTCAAGTGCACGCTGTAAGCGCATACCATCCTCTACTTCTATATATATCGGAATAACTTTCTTAATTCCAAAGTATTCCCGAATCTTAAGATAAGACTCTAATGTTCCAATCATAAGATAACTCTGATGATCCAGATTGACCTGATGATCTGCTACGGTGAAATACTTCCAGATGCCATGAACCGTATGATATGCACGCAGTTCAATGATCTTTCCTTCTGCTGCGAGCTTTTCTACCGTATCTTCGTCACAGAAATAATATGATACACCATTTTCTTCACCGGCACGCATCGGTCTCGTCGTATATGGAACCACAGTCTTTAGCTTAAGTGTCCCATCTTTCATCAGCATCCCATACAAAGTATCTTTACCGGATGAGCTTTTTCCCATCATGTAATATATTTTTCCCATTTGTCCTGCCTTATCAGTATAATATAGTCTTTAAAAATATACAATCTTTATCCGTTCTGCATAAAGATCTGTACTTCCCTGTAAATTTAATTTCAAATGGATACAGGTGCGGAGTCTTTCTATAAATTCTGCCGTGATAATTTCTCCCGGAACAATCAGCGGGATTCCCGGCGGATATAAAAAAATGAAATCTGCAGCCACCTTATCTATCGCCTCATCAAAGGGAACCTCTGCTATCTTTCCCTCCTCTGCTTCATAGATCTGCATCTGGCATGGATTCGGACGATAAACCTCTTTTACAAAAGAACTGTTTCCTTTTTGTGCCTGACTTGCTTCTTCCATACCACAGCCCGGCAATTCTTTTTGCATGCAGCATTTCTGTTCTTTTTCTCCTGATCCACACAGCGACTGCTCGATCTCATGCAATGCAGAAGAAAGTCTCTGATATCCTTCATCCGTATCCATGATACTCGTCATCGCAAGCGCATAATCTCCCGACGCCATTTCAAGCTGAAGATGATATTTCAAAAGAAGTTCTTTATAAAGCCACTCACCGCTTTTACTGCTGTCCCGGACAAATATAACGATCTTAGAATCATCCCAGGCAAATGCCTCTTCTTTCGATAAATCCTGCTCCGTCATAACATGTATTTTTTTTAAATCTTCACAGCTTTTATAAAATTCATTTAATTTTCGCCTGTAATTGTCAAATAGTTCCGCTCCACATTCTTTTACGGTGCGGATACATGCATCCATTCCAGCCATAAGGATATAGGAAGGCGAACTTGTTTCATAGATCCCAAGATATTTTTCTATGCGTGATCTGGAAATACGGTCTGAATTAAGATGAAGCAGTGCTGTCTGTGTAAAAGATGGCAGTGTCTTATGCAGGCTCTCGATTGCAGCATCCGCCCCAAGTCTTACCGCATTTTCCGGAAATTCCCCGCCAAATCCAAGATGTGCTCCATGTGCTGAATCTACAATCAGCGGAATCCCATATGCATGCACGATTCCGGCAATTCCTTCAATATCAGAGATAATTCCCTCATATGTCGGCGAAGTGATCACAACGGCTGCGATCTCCTGATCACTTTTTAACGCATCTTCTACCTGCTGGGGTGTGATCTGTCCCTGGATTCCACATTCTGTCACTGCCGGATAAAGGTATTCGGCAACAAACTCTGACAAAAACAGGGCATGATATACCGCTTTATGACTGTTTCTTGCCACAAGAATCTTTCCCCGTTTTCCCACTGCTGCACAGATCGACGCAAGAATCCCACAGGTGCTTCCATTGACAAGATAATAACAATGCTTAGAACCATACAGATCAGCCGCACGCTGTTGTGCCTCTTTTAAAATGCCCTCTGCATGATGCAGATTATCAAATCCATCGATCTCGGTAATATCTATCCCATATACTTCCGGAAAAGGCAGCGGATTTCTTTTATGTCCCGGCATATGAAATGGATAAACATCGCTTTTTCCATATGTCTCCAATGCCTGATCTAAATACCTCATCTGCAACCGCCTTTCTGCTTACACAATTTATTTTAACACTTTACATACCAGCCTGACTACTTTAAAATAAGAACATCTTTGGAAAAGAATGGAGCAATAAACCTATTATGAATTACGCACTTGTGATCCTTTGCGGCGGAAACAGTGTCCGTATGGGAACGGATAAAGCACTCTTACCTTTCGGTGACTGCTGCCTGTTAGAATACCTTGTACGCAAATTTAAACCACATTTTTCAAACATATATCTGTCCGTAAAATATATCGGAGATTACGCGCATCTGAATCTTCCGGTCACTGAGATTGCGGACGTTTACGGCAATGCCGGACCGATGTCCGGTGTTTTTTCAGGTCTGTCCATGATCAATGAAGATGCCGCTTTCTTTATGTCTGTGGATACACCTTTCATGGAACCCGAAACCGGTATTGCACTTTTAGATGCGATCGGTGATGCTGATATCTGCATGGTGCGCGGCAGGGCAGGCTATTTAGATCCCGCTACGGCTGCCTATTCCAAAAACTGTATTCCAACGATCGGAAAAAGTCTTATCCTTCGTCAGTTTACCTTCGATGCGCTTCGTGAAAAATGCAAAACTGTCTGCGTAACAGAGAAGGCAATCGCCAACTACACAGCGACCCCCATAGACCGGCAGTTTTTTAACTTAGATACCAGACAGGATTATTATCAGGCATTAAAATTGTATCTGCAGTTATAACGCCACAATATGACCACGCTCGTCCTACCCAAGAAAACGCTCCAGTTCCGGCATCCAGTCTCCAAAAAATACTTCATCTTTGCAGACTGCTTCCCACATATCTCTAAGAAAATGCCCGAAACGCTCCATCTCTTCTTCCCATTTCAGATTTTCTGTTCCGGTGATCACGCTGTGCCTGCAAAACTTTTCCCAGCGTTTTTTCATATAAGGATACTCCCGATAAGATAAAATCTGCTCCATGCGCTCCATATCCGGTTTCAGTCCCTGTGCTTTACACATATTTCCAAGCAGCTCACATACATGTCTGCCGCTTAAATTTTCGTTTCTTAATATAAGAAATACCTCCCGGTATATTTCCATGTCCGGAATCAGTTCCATATCCCGCAGTATCACAAATATCTGTTTTGCCAGCACCAGTTCTGCCGGAAACTGTTTCCATGCGATCCGCTTCGTCTCATCCAGCAAAAATGGAATTTCTTTTTCGACCAGTCCCCATATTTTTCCCAGATGCATAAAATGGATACCAACAGTTACCGGAACTTTCATTTCTTCAAACTGCCCCTGCAGTTCTAAGCATGCCCCCATCTGTTGTAAGGATTCTGTACCCTGCCACCTTACCGGGCTCCCCTCTCTTTTTTCCAGATACAACTGCAACAGTTTTTGTGGTATATTCTCATCCGGCTCACAGAAAAAATCCAGCTTCAGAATGTTTTTCTTTCGGTATTGTTCTAACCCAAACATATATCCATTGCGCAGTAAAAGCCTATCATTAAATTCAGAAGCGGAAAATCTAAGCATAAATTCTTCTAAAACAAATCCTGCGAGCAGATTTGAAAATGGTATCTTCCACTCTTCACTTTTTTCCTGTAAATCTGCTATTTTATACTTTTTATCCTCCATTTAAAGCCATACCCCTATCATCGATTGTACTTTTTTTACCACACGACGCTCTCTGGCATATTTCATCAGCTTCGCAACATCCTTTTTTTCATCTTTGATATAAGAAAGAACTCCTTCTTTAAAAACCGTCCGCTCCATCTTGTCTTCATATTTCAGACATTCACAGATCAGTCTGTCTTTATCAAAAATCTGCATCTTTGCATTTCCAAAGTCAATACTGTCTACCCCAAAATGCAGCGTCTCCGGTTCTGCATAAAACGGCGTGACCTTTGGAAACTCCAGTTTGAATCTGGATTTTGATGTATTCTTGTCCACAGCAACCTGATATCCGTACGGCTTTCTCTTAATATAGCCGTACACATACAATGCACACTCCATGGTAAGCACTGCATCCGGAAATAATTTTGCAATTAATTCATCCTCCGAATAGTCTCCGATCCGGATCGTATAATATCCACTTTTAATCCGGATCAGATCCCCTTTTTCCACAAAATCAAGAATCCTCCGGTAATCAATGTGCAATTCTTCCAGTTGATTTTTCTTTACGATCCCGCCATTGGCAACAATAAAATCCTTTACTTTCTGTAAGATTAACTCCCTTTTTTCATTAACTGCATATGATTCTGACATAACAACCCCATTTCTGCGTTTTCCTGCGCATTGTGCAAACCCAATTCCCAATGATTATCTATGTTGTGTCTATATTTTCCGCTCAAAACTTATGCTTGTGGTACTAATTTTAATATAATCAAAACCTTATCTTCTGTCAATTGTGTGCATATTTATTTTGTCGTATATCAATAAATACCGCAGCTTTTTCATAAAAATACCGGCATCTGATCATCAGATCTCAATCTGACTTTCAGAGCCGGCATCTGTTTACGTTTTATTTTGCATATCATCTGCGTCTTCTGCGCCTTTTATTGCGTTTCTTTTCACGCTTAAATACTCTTTTGTGTTCTTTTCGCACCTCGTAATTATGTTTGATAATATAAAAGTTATCTGCAACCTTCTTTATAATGATTCCAAGAATAATTAATACAAGAATAACAACCAGTACTGTTATGATCGTGCTCATCTTAATCTGTATCTTTGAAACATGCTCTGTTTCTTCGGTCTGTGCCTCTTCGTTTACATCTGTCTGGTTGCTGAATTTATACTCCGGGATCTGCACATTTGTCTTTACAATATCTGCCTTTCCAACTTCATGTCCCGCATATGTGTATTCGATCGTCCCGACCGTATCATTCGTCACATCATCATAGATGATTTTAGATGTTGCGTCCGAAAACTCTGCTGTCTTTGGAAGTACGATACCTGCATCCTTATCAATATCCACAAACGGTTCATTTGTATTGAGTGTCCCTACACTTTTTTGTTCTGCAGACGTATAATTTGTCTCATTTTCTGCAATATTAAAAAGCTGGAAATTATCAAAACAGTAATCAAACAGATTTCTGCTGTCAAGCCACTGATTTGGCGACTGTGTATTCATAACCACACAGATCAGTGTCATTCCTTCCCGCTCCGCATAAGTCACCAGCGTACTGTTTGCTGCATTCGTATAACCTGTCTTTCCACCTGTACAGCCATCATACACATACTTGTTCGTCTGGAACGGATAAAGCATCTCGTTATGATTCTGCAGATCTGTCTGCTCGGAGTGTTTATTTGTCGGCGGGATCGTATAACGTGCCGTTCCCACGATAATACGGAATGTTTCATTCTGATATGCCGCCCTTGCGATCAATGCCATATCATAGCAGCAGGTATAATGGTTTTCATCATGCAGACCGTGCGGATTTGCGAAATGCGTATTCTGGCAGCCAAGTTCTTTTGCCTTTTCATTCATCATCGCAACAAAATTTTCAATGGTTCCTCCGACATGCTCTGCAACCGCATACGCACATTCATTGGCAGATGCAAGCATTACCGCATAGAGACACTGCTCCATCGTCATCTGCTCACCATAATCCCTTGCGATACCGGAACCCTCTGTATTATCAATTGCCGCATCCGAAAAAGTTACGATATCATTTAAGTCAGAATTTTCCAGCGCTATCAGCGTTGTCATGATCTTTGTGATACTCGCCGGATAGTGCTGCTCTAAACTTTCCCTCTCATAGAGTATCGTTCCGGTAGAAGCCTCCATCACGATAACATTTGGTGATACGACCTCCGGGCCTTCAGGCCAGTATTCAGCAGCGAAAACCGGCATACACATGCTTCCGGTCAATAATATAAGGCTAAGCAGTAAACATAAGAAACGCGTTATTTTATTTTTACGATCTATTTTATATCTCATTTTTTAATAAGTAATCTCCTGATTTATAAGTGTAGCTTTTTCAGTACACTAGTATCAGTATAAACTTTGAAAAAAATACATGCAACCTTTATCCACAAATTTTCTTTTAAGGTTTTCTTAAAATAATGCTACTTTTTTTCATTATTTTATTGTAAAATACCTCTGTGTGCTATCTGCACTTAAATCCATTATCTGCAATAATGCAAGATTACACCTATCAGAAATCAGTGTGAAAAATATATTTTATATACTTTAAAAGAAAGGCAGGACCATAATTTATATGCGATTAAGAAATATCCCTGGCGCTGATGAAGCCATTTTAAACAGTGAATACTGCATCAAGGAACCGGAAAACAACAAAGGCAACTGGCAGTCTGTTTTTCCTTCCACCCAGCCTCTCCATATTGAGATTGGAATGGGAAAAGGCCGCTTTATCATGGATATGGCTGCAGCACATCCCGACATCAATTATCTTGGCATCGAACGCTATTCCAGCGTACTTTTACGTGCGCTTCAGAAAATGGAAGAAACACCTATGCCAAACTTAAGATTTATATGCATGGATGCCGCCGATATCACAGAAGTTTTTGCTAAAGATGAGGTTTCCCGCATTTACCTGAACTTTTCAGATCCGTGGCCAAAGGATCGCCACGCAAAACGCCGTCTTACTTCCCGCCAGTTTTTTGCACGTTATGATGCCATTTTAAAACCGGACGGCAGACTGGAGTTTAAGACTGATAATCAGGATCTCTTTACCTTTTCTTTAGAAGAAATCCCGGAGGCAGGATGGCATTTAGACGCTTTTACCCGCGATCTCCATCAGGATGCGGTTTTAAATGAAGGAAATATCATGACAGAATATGAAGAGAAATTTTCCTCAAAGGGAAATCCGATCTGTAAACTTATCGCTTCCCGCTAATCGGAATCAGTAACCTCTCTGCAAGGTGCGTATCCTTAAACGGAGCTGATATTACTTTATAACACATATTTTCCTATAAAAATAAAATGCATGCTCAACGAAAATTTATAATTTCAAAATCGTCGTTGAGCATGCATTCTATTTTGTGGATAAATTTATTCAGGAGATCATATCATATAAACCGGACAAAAAAAAGCACCATCCCCATAGCCATCTGCTATAAAAACGGTACTTCGTAGTGCGCCACCAGGGGTTCGAACCCTGGACACCCTGATTAAGAGTCAGGTGCTCTGCCAGCTGAGCTAGTGGCGCATATATTTCTCTCTCGTGAACACAAATGATATTATATATTAATTTATTTCAAATTGCAAGCATTTTTTTAGAAAATCTTAATTTTTTTCGTTGGCGAATTTTCTATTCTGTGGTATTTTATTCATAGACTAAAAAATGCATTTTTTTGCAGTTTATAAAATTCAAAGGAGGTCACTCATTTATCATGCGTGTTGATGAAAGACTATTAAAATATGTTTCCTGCTTTACTACTTCCTGTGAAGACTCCGATACGATTCCTTCCACAGACAGGCAGTTTACCCTGGCAAAAGAATTGGAAAAAGAACTTCTGGATCTCGGTTTACAGAAAGTAACACTGACAGACCACTGTTACATCTACGGTCTGATTCCTGCTACTCCGGGATACGAAACCAAAAAAGCTGTCGGATTTATTTCCCATATGGATACGGCACCGGATTTTTCCGGCGAGAACGTTAAACCTCAGATTATTCCGGATTATGACGGCAAGGATGTTGTTTTAAAAGGTACCGGTGATATCTTAAAAACTTCTGATTTTCCCGAATTAAAGACTTTAAAAGGAAAAACCCTGATCACAACAGACGGTACAACTCTGCTTGGTGCAGACGATAAAGCCGGAGTTGCGGAAATCATGACCGCTGTCGAACAGCTCATCTCCTCTGATATTCCACACGGCGATATCTGGATCGGCTTTACACCGGACGAGGAAGTCGGACGCGGTGCAGATCTGTTCGATCTTGATTATTTTAAAGCAGATTTTGCTTATACGGTAGATGGAGATTATGAAGGTGAAGTCGCCTATGAAAACTTTAATGCTGCAAGCGCTGTCTTTTCTGTGAAAGGTGTGAATGTTCACCCTGGAGAAGCAAAAGATATCATGGTCAATGCTGCTCTCGTTGCATGCGAGATCCAGTCCCTGCTGCCTCCGATGGAAACACCAGCCCACACAGAAGGCAGAGAAGGTTTTTACCATCTGACAGATATGTCCGGTGATGTTGCCACAGCTACCCTTTCCTACATTATCCGTGACCATGACAAAAATATGTTTGAAACACGTCAGAAAAAAATGCAGGAAATCGCTGATGCCATGAATACCAAATATGGTGCCGGAACTGTTACACTGACTATCCACAATTCCTATGCAAATATGTTGGAAATCATCGAAAAAAATACCTATGTTGTGGATATCGCAAGGAAAGCCATTTCTTCCGTCGGACTTGAGCCGGTTTCACGTCCGGTACGTGGCGGTACTGACGGCGCACGCTTAAGTTTTATGGGACTTCCATGTCCAAATCTCGGTACCGGCGGTTACGGTTTCCACGGCCCATTCGAGCACATCAGTGTCGAGGGAATGGAAACTGCTGTAGCTGTGATCAAAGAGATCGTACGCATCACCGCAGAACTCGATTAACCAGTGTACCTACCGTGCCAGGCATATTGTTACAGACTGCCATTCATAGGACAATGTTCTATGAATGAGAAAAGAGCTGAGGCACCGGCTGATTAAAATCAGCAGTGCCTCAGCTCTTTTTATGTGCATCATCAGATACACTTTGCTTACTATAAATTTTTTTACTACAGCTTTATAAATTTGCGATCAATGCAGCGATTTCATCCGGCGTCATGATCTTATTCGGATTTCCCATATCCGGCATGGAAGCTGCTGCCTCCTGCTTTGGAACCTCTTCAATCACTGACTCATCTGCAGAAATCGGTATTTCTTCTGTGATCGTTTCCTCTTCCGGAATCTTTACCTCTTCGATCACTGATTCGTCCGGGGAAACCGGTATTTCTTCTGTCAAAGTTACCGTATCTGCATCCGTTGCGTCCTCTGTAAAGACCGGCTCATCCGGATCTATTGTAGTCTCATCCGTAATTACCGGTTCGTCCGGGTCTATTGCAGGCACATCCGTAATTACCGGTTCGTCCGGATTTATTGTGGTCTCATCCGCAACTACCGGTTCGTCATTCAAATCACCACTATCAGATAATTCATCCCCTAATGTCGGCAGTTCCATATCTGACAAATCATCATCTACTGCTGATATTCCTAAATCCGGCAATTCTTCACCAATCGCTGACATTCCCAGATCCGGCAGCTCATCATCCACTGCTGACATTCCTAAATCTGGCAATTCCTCATCTACTGCTGACATTCCCAGATCTGGCAGCTCATCATCCACTGCTGACATTCCTAAATCCGGCAATTCCTCATCTGCTGCTGACATTCCCAGATCCGGCAGCTCCTCATCTGCTGCTGACATTCCCAGATCCGGCAGCTTCTCATCTGCTGCTGACATTCCTAAATCCGGCAGCTCCCCATCTGCTGCTGACATTCCTAAATCCGGCAACTCATCATCCACTGCTGACATTCCTAAATCCGGTAATTTCTCCGTGGTTTCTGCGGAAGCCGTCATCACAGGATTCTCTGCAGCGAGGTCTGCTTTGATCGAATCTGCAGCCTGGCTTGCAGCTTCCTTTACATAGGTATGTATCTGTTCTATGGCAGCTGAAAGTTCTTTTTCCAATGTATCATGGATCATTTCTGAAAGGACATTCTGCATATCACTTTCTAATGTCTCTTTTATAGTATTCAGGTTATCCAGAACTAATTTCTGTTTTTCCATCAGCTCCTGTATTTTTTCATCCATCATGCTCTTCTGCATATCTATGATCTGCTGATTGTTTTCTGAAAGTTTTTCTTCTACTTCCAGTGTTTTTTCAATCACCTGCTCATTGGAATGCATGAGAGCATCTGTATTTTCTTTATTACGCGCAAGTGTCAGTTTCGCGATCGCTTTCTGGGCAGTAATGATCTCGTCCGCCGGAACAGCAACTTTTTCCCTAATATTTTCTATTTTTTCTATAAGTTTTTTCTGCATCAGATAGTTTGCTTTTCCTGTACGCAATACTTCTTCTATCTGTTCATCAAAATGGGATTTTTCTGTATTTTTCATATCGTAGATATACTTAACAAGCAAAGCAACCCACACTAAAATAAGTACCGAAATAATAACTGCTACTACCAGTTCCGATGATTTTTTTACAAATAAAAATAAAACAATCCATAAAAATGATATCAGCATTGCCGATATGAAAATCATCATACGATTAAAATCTTTTTTCTTTGGTTTCTTTAATGAGTCGTCTTTAGCCATAACAGAACCTCCCGCTTTTTGCACTATCATGCATAGATTTACAGTTCAATTTTACCACAATAAACCAACCCTGAAAACAGCCTTTGTAAAATATTTATGCGGCGTCTCCATTATTTTAATAATTTCTATACGCTAGGAATTTCTATTTTTCTGCTGACTATACACTCTTTGATCGCACTCACAATTTTTTCTTCATCCAAAGGCTTTGACAGATGAAGGTTCATACCGGAAATCCTGCTGTTTATAATATCATCTGCGAATGCATTTGCAGACATCGCTATTACAGGTATTTTCTGGGCATCAGATCTTTTCAATGACCGGATTTTTCTTGTTGCATCCAGACCATTTAAACGCGGCGTCATAATGTCCATATTCAGTTCATTATCTTCTACTACCAGCGCACGCAGACCTGCAACAGAGATATTCTCTTTTTCTGCCGGTCTTCTTATCTCTGTTTCCCTGCTGATCTTAAACGGCAGTTTTACAACGCATGTAGTGCCTATGCCCTTTTTGCTATTCATTTCTATCGTTCCATTTAGCTTATCAACGAGCTGTTTGGCTATTGCAAGTCCCAGACCTGTGCCTTCGTATTACACTTCCGCCAGACCGGTTAAACTTTATCGCATTATCCGCAAGATTATGCAGTATCCTTTCCACAAAAATCGGGTTTCCGGATATCATGCGACATTGCTGAGAGAAATTGCGTTTTAGCCCTGCTTGCCTGCTCAGAAAGCCGTGCTGCCTCACGCAGACGATGATTCATGCTGATCAGATATATTCCATCTATCACCATAAGTACCACTAAGGTTCCACAGACGATAAAAATGATATACCATGCATCTATGGATGCATTTAAATCTCTCTTACTTGTCACGCCAAGAATATCTAGTGATGAGTTTTTGCCCATATTTTTCAATACTTCATCCCCAATTTGTCTGATCTGACATCGTTTTACTGCTATTTTTCTATGCACAAAGCAACATCATTTTTCACATCTGCAAGTGTCATCGTTGCCAGTTTATCTTCCATTGCTTTCTGAACCTGATTTAACCGGTCATCCAGCACATGGTGGATATTTTTCCCAACAGGACATTTGGGATTCGGATTCTCATGAAAGTGAAACAGTTGTTCATCCGGAGTACATTCCACCGCCTTATATACATCAAGAAATGTGATCTCATCTAATGGTTTCGTAACCGTGACACCACCGGTTCCCCTTGAAACTTCAATTAATCCTGCAGCCTTTAACTGTTGTAAGAGTTTTCGTACAATGACCGGATTTGTGCCAATGCTGGCTGCCATAAAATCACTTGTCATCTTCCTGTCTGTAAATGTATCTATACAGGCAAACATGTGTATTGCCATTGTAAATCTGCTCGAAATCTGCATCTTTTACGCCTCTTTCTTATCATAAATATTCCATCTGTTCTGGTATGTTTTTCTGCCGAGGCATTTTCATCCCAGCAATTGTTTTACCGTATTTTCAAATTCATAAAAAAGATCAATATATTTTTCCACGATCGTATTGCAATGTTCTTTTACAATCTCACAATCATAGTCATGTGCCAGTTCATTTCTCACCTTAAGCATATTCATCCACGCTTCATCTGAAATTAAGTTTGCCTTATAGGATTCTCTAAGTACTTCCCTCGGCGAACCAGCTACAAATCCGGTAATTGCATAGTACTGCACCAGTATATCTTTCATAACTTTCCATGACAGATCGAATGTAATGCTAAATTTGGCACTTGTACCACTAAGCACGAATGAATCCGTGAGATCTCTCTGTCTTGCTTCCGCTAATGCATCCAGGGAATTGCAAAATGATAGAAATCGTCTGTTAAATTTTTCGTCCATATTGTCTGATATCCTCCAACAACAATTGATTTTTACATGTATCCATATTCACAAGATCCACACTGTAAAGTGTTGGCAGATCTTCTACTTTTTCTATCAGTGCTTCAAAATCTTCTATTCCGGACACCGCTATATCAATGTCACTGCGTTCCCTTGCCGTTCCTTTTGCCCTTGAACCATACAAAATCACTTCTTTTGCATGAAAACTATTACATAATTTTGCTACTTCCTGTATCACTTCTTCTGCCCGCACGAATACCACCTGCCTTTATTATAATATTTTAGCATAAAAAGAGCGATACCGTATAGATGAATCCATACAATACCGCTCTTTTTTATTATCCTTCTCTTATTTTTCACTTCTTAATTTCTGATTTACTTTTTCTACATCAAGTTTATAATAAAGAAATACGATAACTACTATTTCATCCTTTAATTAACTCGACTTTTTGACAGACAGTGTATCAACAATGATTTCTTCCGATACATCAATATCATCGAGATTATATTTCCAATGAAACACAATCGGCTCTTCGTTTATTTCTACAAAATATCTGTAGATACGATTAGTAAGTTCCTCCTTAGATTTAACACGGATACCTCTGAGCATCTGACGAGTCATCTTGCTAAAGAAACTTTCAACCATATTGAGCCATGATCCATGTTTGGGAGTGAATACAAATTCGAATCTTCCCGGTACAGTTACCAGGTATTTTCTGGTCGCCTCTGATGTATGAACTTTAAGATTATCGAGTACGATGCGAAGCTTGTCTCCCTTTGGGTACTTATCATCTAACAGCTTCAAAAATTCAATGTATTCCGTGCTGCTGTACTTGTCTCTTACAAGAGGAATCGCTTCTCCTGTTTGAAGATCAATTGCAGCTAATAATGAAAGAGTCCCCAAACGTTTATATTCGTAATCTCTATTGATGGTCGGATGCTTTTCGTTCGGCATTAAATCATCTGATGTTGTTGCAATAGCCTGTATTCCTGGCTTTTCATCATAAGACAGCACATGTATAGGTGTATCTTCAGATATAATGAGCTTTCCAGATTCATCAAACTGCATTTCAAGCTGCTTATACACAAGCAGGACATTATGCATTTTGGAATCAAAATTAGGATCCCTGTTCTCACAATAATAAGTTATTTTATATGGCTTTATATCTGCCTCGTCAAGAATTTTATGTACTGTACTTTTATGAATGGTGGATAGTCTTGTGTATCCAGCTGCTTCAGCAGTTTTATTGATATGTGAGGTTAGCTTTGCATACGTCCATGTTTCAGCAGCATATCCAAAATCTATTGGCTTCTGGCATGCAATGTTAATGATCCAGGCTTTTTCTTCGTCTGTAATCTCAGCATTCCTGCCACGACCAGGGGCATCAAAGAGTGCATTTTCAATGCCGCCTTCTTTAAACTTTTTCAGGCAAAGCATGACGCTGCAGCGGTTGATCCCCACTTTATCAGCAATCGCATCTATTGATACGGAATCCGCACGTAATAATAGAATGCGCGCTCTTGTAACTGTTTGAGCCTGAATTGTTCTGGCACGAGTCTGACGTTCCAGATATTCTCTTTCTTCATTGCTGAGTTCGATTGATGATGCTCTTTTGCCCATGCAAATGCCCTCCAAAATCTTTATAAGGACATTATAGCACAGGTTCTGAATATAGTCGAGTTATTAAAAGGATATTATACTAGCGAGTTGTACCGTAACGCAATCAATAAATATGGCATTCTTCAAAGTATGAACAGTGCCGGTGGCAGATGCCATGACAATGCAATATGTGAAAGTATGTGGGCACGATTCAAAGAAGAATTACTTTATGGACGCTACGACGCCACCTCAATGACTGTAGAACAGTTAAAAACTCTTATTTGGAGATATTTTATCAGTTATTGGAATAATCGGAGAATCTGCTCTGCTAATGGTGGACTACCTCCGATGGTTAAGCGGCAACAATACTATACTTCACTACAAGAGGCAGCATAAAGTCGAACATCCTTGTGAAAAAAGTGTAAACCAATATTGACAATATCACATCGTCTCCGTAGATGGTTCTAAGAAACTCCAGATAATTCAGAACTTTTTTGTAATCAGCCTCTGTCCTCTGGTAGTGAGAAGCCTTTTCAGCTTCAATTGTGTAAGCACAAAGCGAAAAACTTTCCTTGTGAACATCCATTCCTACGTAAACTGTGTTATAATTCATTTGATGACCTCCCTTTGTATGCGGTAATTCCTGTTTTTGTTGTTTGACAATTACATTATACAGGTAAATCCACGAAGTTACAAAGTGGAGGTCATTACATATTGTCTAAAAAAAGAGGCAAAATATTGAAAAATCGGCTCTGCCCATTTGTAACTATTCACAAATCTTATATCAGTTTTTAACGTTTACACAAAACTTGAAACGGTCTCTACGGACACAACAGCCGCAAGATATCCTGCGACTACTATATTGATGACCGGATGCTGCTGCCGGAAAATGCAAAGGCATAGGACCTGTGATGGGTGCTATGCCTTTTTTTATAATCTGTGCTATTTTGATGACATTCCCGATAACTGCCATATCTCATTTTTCTTACTTTATTCTGGTTTATTCCATTCATTCAAAACAGCTTCTACTTGTGCTACCAACTGTTCCTTATTGGGAATATAAGATACATAACGAGAAGCAAAAATGTTATTTGACAATCCACCAAGGGCATATTCAGCAGCTACGCTGTCCTTATCCGTACACAAAATAATACCGATAGGCGGGTTATCGTGTTCATCGTTAATTTCTGCTGCATAATAGTTCAGATACATATTAAGTTGTCCAGCGGCTTCTGGCATAAGTTTTGTTGTCTTTAATTCAATCAACACATACGCACGAAGTATTTTGTTATAGAAAACCATATCCACATAATAGTGTGTATTATTTAGAGTTATACGCTGTTGTGTACCAACAAACATAAACCCTCGTCCTAATTCTAGCAAAAATTTTTCAATTTGTGCAACCAGCGCTTTTTCAAGATCACTTTCAAGCATAGGTTTATTTTCAGGCACACCCAAAAACTCAAACACATACGGATCCTTAATAATATCAAGGGGAGTAGCCATTTCTATGCCTTTTTCTGCAAGTGCCAACACAGTTTCTTTATTTGTTTTTCCCTCTGACAGAAGCAATCTCTCATAAAGCGACGTGGATATCTGACGCTTTAATTCACGTATCGACCATCCGGAATTGATTGATTCCTTTTCGTAAAAACTACGCTTATCTGCATCAGAGATTGTAAGAAGTTCGCAATAATGAGACCACGACAATTTAACAGACACCGTCTGTTGAATTTGATAATTTTGATAAAACCGTCGCATAAATTGGAGATTGGAAACAGAAAATCCTTTCCCAAACTCCTTTGTTAAATCCTTTGAAAGCTGCTTTAAAGTCTGCTTGCCATAGTCGGCACGTTCCTTATTTTCCTGTTCATGCTCAACAATAATCCTACCAACATTCCAATAAGTAGACAATAGCTCTGTATTTACCTGCACTGCCACATGCTGACGTGCGTTTAATAATAACTCTCTAATTTCATTCATCATAGAATTAGTATATGTTAAGTCACCCATTTTTATTACCCTTTCGATATATAATACTTATTCCGTATAACATGAAGATGTACTCCATTATACTGTTTTATCCACTGCTGCTTCATATATTTCCTCTGTATGTGAATCAAACAGCACCCATTCCACTAAATCAAAACTGTCTGGATTATCCTGTAGAAATCTATTAACTGTCTTTACCGCTATCTTTGCTGCCAATTCTACCGGAAAACTATACACTCCAGTCGATATGGATGGAAATGCGATTGTTCTGATTCCATTCTCTAATGCAACCTTCATAGAATTGAAATAACAGCTTGCCAGAAGCTCCTCTTCCTGCGTCCTTCCACCATTCCATATCGGTCCAACTGTGTGTATTACATAATCACAAGGTAAATTATATGCCTTGGTGATTTTTGCCTCACCAGTCTCGCATCCATGAAGAGTCCGGCACTCTGCCAAAAGCTCCGGTCCTGCCGCCCGGTGAATTGCACCATCAACACCTCCTCCACCTAATAAGGAATTGTTGGCCGCATTGACGATTGTCTCAACATCTGTGATTTTCGTTATATCTCCTTGTACTGTCCTAAGTATATACATCAATTCCATCCTTTCCATACATCCGGCTGATATCCAAGTGTCGCCTGTTTTCCATTCCTCACTACCGGAGTTTTGATAACCTGCGGATTCTCCAGAACCTTCTCCAGCTTGTCCTCATCTGCTATATATTTGATAAGTGCAAGCAGATCCTTATCTTTTCCAGACCAGTTGATCATATTATCCAGACCACCATTAACCTGAGCAACAGAATTAAATTCTCCTTTGCTCATGCCTTTTTCTTTCATATCAATAAACTGATACTTGATGCCACGCTCTTTAAAAAAGCGTTCTGCCTTTTTCGTATCATTACATTTCTTTGTACCAAATATCTGTATATTCAAATCAGTTCTCCTTTGCTCTGGCAAGTTCTTTCTCAATCCATGTCATAATTACATCCACCAGGTAATCCTGCTGCACCTGACTTAATTCCCTGCCTGGCTGCATCTTATGCCATTTCCTGATACACTCTCGACAACATGTTGCGGTTGCATGTTGTGCAATAAATACCGGATGTCCCTTAGTAGGTGTCTGCTTCCCATCATTCGGAATATATGCTGGTGTTTCACGCTTTGCTATAAAATCCTGTGCATGCTGTCGTATGACATCCAAGTCTTTTTCATTGATGTAATCAATATCCTTTTGCTTCAAATGAAAACTGCTCCTGAACTTCGAGGCTTCGAGATGTTCAAAGAGCTGTTTATACCATTCTTTCTTAGTCATCAGACTTCACTTCCATTATCCATTTACAATCGGAGAAATAACCGGTTTGCCATCTCTGTCTAAAAGCGGTGTCAATCCTCCCGAATATCCCGCTGCATGATAAAGATAATTTACTCCTGTTTCCTTATCTACCCAGATTTCTGTCACATTCATTGTTCCCTGTGAGTATGTTCTTTCAAATCTTTCATTCTTTGCCATTTTTTTCTCCTTTTCTGTTCTGAATTGCCATGCGTATCATTTTCTCAAATGACTCGCTGAAATGCTCATCATCTTCTGGTGTCCGTTTCTTTGGTCCTTTTACATGATTCTTCCCGGATGCTCTCCGGGCTTTCTTATTCAGATGCCGTTCCATAAGCATCTGGTCTATATTGTCATTTGTGTACCATTTTCCTGACTGGTGAATTGCATACGCACCTTTTCCAAGTGCCATTGCCGCCACCCCATAATCCTGCGATACAACAATATCTCCCTTGTGGCATATGCTGATCAGCTTATAATCCACCGCATCAGCATCGGCCCCAACAACAATCACTTCACTATAACCTGATTCAAGTACATGATTTGTGTCACATAAGAGCGTAACCGGAATAATATATTTTTCTGCAATCTTTTCAACAATGCGGACTACTGGACAGGCATCTGCATCCACATAAATAATCATATTATTCTTTCCCTTTATCTCATTCTACAGTTTTTATTTTTTTACTTCAATCCATTTCCTGTAATAAGCAAATGATAAGGCTACTTGTAAAACACCACATTGGGGGGTTCCGTTCCTTTCTTCCTTGCTTTTAATATGTTGAAATATTGCATTTTCACTAATTGTTTTAATATATTTCTCCTTTAACTTTTGATTTTTCGACACCCAATCCTCAAACTCATGGCGATTATCCTCATTCTTAAACATTAAAACTGGCATTTGTTGTCCGGAACGATTATTGCATTGATATCTTCCATATGCAAATAAAGGAAGTAATTTTCCACTTAATGAATCTATTTCAATATAATAATAAAATAGATTATTTTCTATTTTATAGCATCTTTCTGGCTTTGGAATCAGGCATCTTCCCATATCCATATACCACAATTCTGTCTCATATAAAGTTGTAGTTAAATATTTTAATTTTAAAGGTGCACACAACATCCTTTCATCATCGTAAAAATAACCTAAAGTTTCATATCCATCTACAGAATCAAGTACTTCTATTTGATATTCTGGAGAATATAAATTATAGCTGTGTCTATCTATGTCCCAAGTGGTTTCTGACCACTCTTTGACATTATCCAACAATTTAAGTAATTTTTGAGAAGGTGTCATATCAAGTCCAAACCTTCTTCTCCATAAATATTCTGTATGCTCATAATTTGCAGTCTGTTTTCTAGGTGTATTTACATCATTTACTCTAGTATATATAGACCCTGCAAATAATTTCTTCTTAATATCATGACTGGAAGAAAAATCTTCATCTAAATAATACGGAGTATTTCTGGTATTGTATATAATAACTATATCTAACTCGTGACCGTTAATTTCAATTACTTGAACTTCGGTTTTCGGTACATAGCCTCCTGCAAACGGTTTAGATCTCAAAAATTCAGTTAATGATTTCGTTGTATACCTACTGTATGTAGTATTTTCAATTCCTTTTACAGTGCCATTATCATCAGCGCCATATATTAAATAAGCATTACAACCATCTATATTATTTGCCATACAAATAATATCTATCAACTTATCTTCCCTACAGTCTGTATAATCCTCTTTAAAATCCCAGTATGTTCCCTCACATCCCGTATTTAATAATTCTTGAATAATATTTCTTAATTTATCCCGATTCATATATTACTCTCTATTCTTTTTAGTGCAAATTCAACAAAATGCTCCATAATTTTTACATATAAATACTAGCAAAACAAAGGGACTATTACTGTCCGCAATAATCCCTTCTTTCTAAACTAATTTAATCCGATTCTATACCCCAAATCAAATAATTCCCAAATAATATCTACATCATTAAATCTATATGAATATTCTGTCCGATATGCACGATTAGATGTTATTTGTACTCCATTTGGAAATCCATTGCTATCATTGAAATAACAACGTAATTCTAGTCCCCATTTATTTGCATCATCATCCAAAGCAATAATTCCATCATCAGAAATATTGAGATTTTCCGATAATCTATTATTGTAATCTCTTATAAAATTTTGTACTCTGCTTTCCTTGGCTTCTGCCTCAATGAACACTGTTTGTCCCGTTCTTTTAAAAAAATCATCAATTTGTTCTGCTATCTCCATATTTTCTTCTCCTTTACTTTAATTTATATTTTAGGAATCATACTTACCATATCTGGTGCATTCGTCCTAATATCCCATTTTGCTATCTTCATCTTTTTAATTTTCTTACCATCTCCAAAATCTAAAAGATCTTCTCTTCTAAATGCATTAAGTAATTTATTTAAACTACCTAATCCTAACGATGACATTAAAAACGCTTCTTCCGGAACTACAAGTTTACAATATGACCATAACTGCCCTAAATCTCTTAACGTTAACTGTGTTTTCTTTGCCTCAATAAAAAACAGTTTTACATTCTCTTTCTTCTTAGCAATTGCCAACACATCAATTTGGATATCCACGCCATTTGCCATTTCATTTATTATACCATATTTTGCTAATACTCTATCTAATCTTTCTGCATGTGCGTCAATTGCAACAACATCATATCCCTTGTATTTATCTTTAACATATTGTTCCAACCATGTTCTCATTGGTTCATATAATTCTTCTTCTAATCTCACATTATTCATCTTTTTTATATCCTAAGTCCTTTGCAATTTTCGTCCAACTATCATAATGCCTTCCTCTGATCTCCTCAGGAATAAATTCATCATTTTCACCTGGATGAGAGGGTTTTTGCTTTTTCCTTTGAGTGAGTTCCCAATAATAACGATGAAGTCTTGCCGCCGGATCTTTACCTGCTTGCAAATATGGTTTCTTTTGCTCTTCTGCAAAATAATCTAATGCTTGTTGCTTATGTAAAACAACAAAACCTACTGGCTGAAACTCTAAAGCCCACACTTTAACTTGATGCTCTTTTTTCCAAAAATCCGTCTTCCCCTGGTTATATTTGGTTAAATTTCCGTCTCTCATATTCGGATGAGCCCAATCAATTGCTTGTACTGGGATATCAATACTTTTCAATAAATTACAAAAATCAACAACCAACATCCAATTATGAGGAATTTCAAAATATACTCTATAATTAGGTTCTGAAAAAGCATAGTTACTTCTACGAATATATCCTGTAACGTCTGCAAATCCTCTTATAAACTGCTTTCTCTCATCAAATGTAAAATTAAACACCTCTGGGGAAATTCTTGCATTATCCGATGACGTTGCTCCACCTACATATCTGAGAACTTCTCGCATTAAATAATCTTCATTTGGCTTTCTAAATGACAATAATGAATAATTTGCACTCTGAGAAAACGATAAAGATGTCCCCAATAACGGCTCTAAAACGGTTCTAATATCTGTTATACTAGCTCTAACATATATACCTACATCATTTTGAAATTCTGTTTCCAATTTTTTATGAGGAATATCTATTGATATTGTTGTCTCGGTAGGTCCTCTCTGTATTTGCCCGTTGCCGGTAATCATTCCAAGTAAATATGCCATTTCTACATTCATAATGTATCTCCTTCCGTTGAATAATAATCCTCAATTTGATCTGCAATGGCCTTAGCTAATAATGGAGGAACTGCATTTCCTATTTGTTTTCTTACATATACTTTTGAACCATAAAAAATGAAAATATCATCAAACGATTGTAATCTTGCAGCCTCTCTGGGAGTAATTGCTCGATGCAAATATGGATGATTATTTGTTCCATTTGAAGAAGCATCAAATCGTGTATCTATTGTAGGTGATACATCATCCCACTTTAATCTTCCCCATGTTGTCTTAAACTTCTGATTTCCCAACATTTCTTCCGGAAGGCACTCTTTTCCTTGCTCTGGTGGAATTAGTTTTAGCTTCTCAATAGCAATTTCTTTGTGATTTGATGCTTTATGGTTATACAATCTATTGCTCCCCTCTCGCATAAGCCTTTGATAGTTACTTTGCGGTTCCATAGCATATACTTGCTCAAACTCTCCCTCTCCAGAATTTAGATATGATAAATCGCTGATTGCATCTCTCACTGTTGTTCTTGTTTTCACAATAGGTTCAGGCAATGGTATTTTCTTGTTTTGTGAACAGATAAAAATGGTTCTTTCTCTTGATTGAGGTACTCCAAAATCTGCCGCATTTAATATTCCATACTCAACATTATACCCTAAATCTTCTATTGATTGTATAATTTCTTCCTTAAACCATCCATTTGATGCTATAAGCAATCCCTTCACATTTTCTATTATAAATACTTCCGGTCTAATTTCTTTTACTATATTAAGATATTCTCTAAATAAAAAGTTTCGAGGATCTGCTAACCCAAGTTTTTTTCCTTTCATAGAATATCCTTGGCATGGTGGTCCCCCTGCAATCATGTTTACATTTTCTTTCTTTGCAGAAGCTATTATTTTTTCTTTTACAGCACTATCTGTTATATCTCCTACTATTACATCCACCTCAGGCATATTCTTTTTAAAAGTATTTGCTGCATTCTCATCAAAATCCAGTGCTACTACTGTTTTGAAATTCTTATTCTTATGTAGCCCCCAAGACAGTCCGCCTGCTCCGCAAAATAAATCTAGCGCTCTAAATTCTCTACTCATTTTTAGTTATCCTTTCGGCGAATTAAAATTCTTTTAAATAATTCCTTACCATTAACTTTAGGCTTAAATAAATCAAATTCATTATCTGAACCATGATTAGCTTCACCAATAATCTCGAATTGTGAGCCATTGTGATATTTAATATAAGTAATAGGAACACCCATTATCCCATAATAATCCATTGGAATATCAGCCACTCTCTTTACATTTATTCCATCAAAGTTGTCAAATTTTGGATGTAATTCAGGATTATAATGTTTCGTCAATTCTAACTTATGATACCTTCTTTCAATATCTATATTCGTAAGCCACATCGCATTTCCGAGGCTTCTCCATTTTTGCCCAGATTCATCAATCCAAAATCTTGTCTTTCGTGGTTGTGAATCAGCTGGAACCCTAAATGCCATATCTCCAAATCGATATCCTACCCAAACTTTGTTTTCTTTAATATATGGAAATATTTCTTTATATGTAATCGCATTTTGATTCCCTATAAGTAAAAATTGTTTATTATATTTTACAATTAAAGAAAATAGCTCAGCAAATAAACTAAATGGTGGATTGGTACAACAAATATCACATTGTTTCAAATATTCAATACATTCATCTGTTCTAAAGTCTCCATTTCCTTTTAATCTTTTTACTGTGTCTTTCTTCGAGAGTGTTTTCCTTATTATTTCATCATCTACTTCTTCACCAAAAGTTCCTGGCATTTTAGTAATAACAAGAACACTACCTTGGATATCTTCATGATGTGCAATATCATTATAATACATATCCAAAGTTATCTGATTATTATTTTTTATTTGATCAATTTTTGAACCAGAATATGATGTGCATATAAGTTTTTTTAATTGAAGCTTATTAAAATTCTTCATAAAATAATAGCAAAAATTAGATTCAAATGGATCATCACAATTACATAGTACAGTTTTTCCGTAAAACGCCTTTGTATAATGGCTAATCTCTTCTTTAATGGTTTCATATGTGGTATACCATTCATCTGTATTGTTATTGGAATATTTTGCACTGTTTAAAATTGAATTTCCAGACATAGTAGCTCCTTTATTTGCTATTTTTATATTTTCCAGCTGAGATATTATTCATAATTCTCTTTGTCTCATCATATTCATCAAAATATGCTTTTAATGCTCGTTCAACCGCTACAGTTTTTGTTTGCCCTGCCTCATCACATAATTTTTCAAGCCGTTTATATATAGAAGTTTCTATGCACACATTCAAATAAGTTCCATTTTTTTTCGGTCTTGCCATAATCTACTCTCCATCAAATTAAGCTACATTTATACATATATATAATACTACGATTAACCACTTAATTCAACGAATAACTACTGTATTGAGTACATATAATGAGAAAAAATAATAAAGTAATGGTCAATCCCATCTCATGTACCAATCTCCATCAACCATGACTCTTCTATCTTTCATCATTTTTTAACTTTTCCGTATTCACTTTTTTCTTTTCCTGCGTGATCTGCTTTGCTTGTTTTATCTTTTCTCTCACGGATGGCTTTTCCAGTTTTCCTTCCTGTGCCTTTTCTTTCAGATACTGCTCCACTGATTCCAGATACTCTGCCAGTAGTCCCGTTTTATCTTCTGTGATAGGATTGATGTCTACTACAATTCCAGCAATCGTGAATCCATCCTCATGCAGTATATTAAAAAAATTATCTTCCCTGATTGTTCCTTTATAGTCTACCATCACATCCAAGTCCGAGCCGTTTTTCTCAATTTCCCTACACCTGCTGCCGGATATAATCACATTTTCTACCTGTGCATCCAGATCATTTTCTATAATCTTTGCCTGCACATAGTACGATACCATTTCTTCAATCTCTCCAACACTCATTCCGTCTACTGGGTGAAACTGCTCCGTTGTTCTCTTTCTGAAATCTGAAATCACACTTACAGCAAGCTGATCTTCTTTTTCCCTAAGCTCCATCCAGAGATTATTTCACTAAGGATATCTTCCATGTCCTGTACTTTAAGTTTCCCATCAGCACTTAATTTTTTTATCCTAAGTGCCTGCGATAATGAAGGCGTACATTGAGCAAACTCCATTGCATCAAGCATTTGCTTCTGTTCATTTGCTTTTAAATAAGATAGCTGCACTGCCGGGGTAAATTCCATGCTTCCATCATCTACTTTTTCAAGCATTTCAGGTATCAGATCCGTTATCTTGATATATCTATGGACCTGTTTGGGACTGTCCCCACATTCCTCTCCGATCAGCTCAATACTCTTTTTTCCTAAATTATGGTCTACCTGACCACATTTTCTTCTTCCTGCTTTTCATTTGATTGCTTCGTACTTCATCTTATAAGCAAATGCTTTTTCACTTGGGCTGATCATTTCTCTTTGTAGGTTTGAATCAGCCATTGATACAACAGCTTCATCATCTTTAAGGACTCGTATTATCACAGGAACCTTTCTATATCCTATTTTCTCAGCAGCAAATTTTCTTCAGTGCCCGGATATAATTTCATAGCATCCATCTTTCTTCGGTCTTACTATTAAAGGATTTAAGATACCATACTTTCTGATACTCTCCTGTAATTCAATCATCTGGCTGTCTGCTCTGACCTTAAATGGATGATTTTCAAATCCTCTCCATCTTTCCAGCTCAATCTCAACTATTTTTTCATCTTCTTCTAATAATTCTGTTTTTTCTGCCATAGGCAACTTCCTTTCCCTGAACGCACTCGCGTTACTCGCTCGCTGTCGCGGCATTCGTCAAAGTCTCAAGCAAGCTTGGACCTTGACTCATTGCTCACGCAAAAAAGCCCGTCCAGAATAGATTGTTATTATCTAATCTGAACGGACTCTTCCGACAGGCCTTATATCAGGCAAGAAAATTGTGTTATTTTAACTCTGATTTACCCCCAAAATCTTATCCTGCATTGTACCTTATCTCTCCGTGTGACAATCTTAAAAATAAATCCTGATGACAAGATTTCATTTTCGCTGACAAAATCCATTTTTCAATCACTTTTCGCTGACAAATTTGCCATCGAAATTGATAAAATTGCATGAAAAAAGCGGCAATGATTTTGTCTTCATTACCGCTAAAATGTAGCGTCTCCTATAGGAATCGAACCTACAATAGAGTCTTAGGAGGACCCCGTTATATCCATTTAACTAAGGAGACAAGCGCCGTATTTTCAAGGCTTTCATACCTTTTTGGCTACGGTTGCCATATCTATGAATCCAATCACTTTCGTGATGAATTTCCATTGTATCTTACTTTGACATCTTCGTCAATCCCTGTTGGAATCGAATTCCGATTTACCACCTCTGTGTTTTCACTGGGTTTAACCATGATTAAACCTTAGGAGGCGCTTATTATATCCATTTAACTATGAGAACTTATATAAGATATATATGCTGTATGTGGTAAATCCACATACAGCTTTTTTATTCTATCATACTTCCTCAAAAATATCTATACTTATTCTCTATATTTTATACTTCCCTGCATCCATACAATGCCCTTAAATCTTCTTCCAACCTGTGGCTCCCCAACCAGATCTTTCTGATTGATACATACACCAAAATTCATTTCATTGCAACAGATATCAAGTACCCATACATTCTCACCGGTAAGATTATTCTGCTCCATCCTGCAGTCCATGATTTCGCCAAGGATTGCATACTGATCGCTTTCAATACCATATGGCATAAAATAAGAATCGACAATGCTGAGTACATCCTCATGGGTAATGCGTCTCGATAACATGGAATATGTATCAATATCTTCTAATGTTAAATTTTCAATTGCATTCTCATCCCCGTCTCTTGCAGCTGCAACCAGATAATTGCGATCTGTGGTATTCTGCTGATTCTGTTTATTTTTTTTCTCAGCTTTGTTAATTGGGAGCAAAATTTTTCCCTCTGTGGAAAGTGCACCTAAAATGACACCCTCTTCCAGATTCATATATCTTTTTGATCCTTTTACTGCCAGAAAATCAACAACATTCTGCAGATAGAAAATTAATGTTACACCTATCCGGACTTCATCACATATCCCCGCATAGGACTCTTTTTCCGCATGCTTTTCCACTTCTGCCTGTTCTCTTGTGGATAACATTGTGCCAAAAAAATATGGATAGTAATAATCCATCTCAAATATATCATCTTCCCGATAGGTACCTCTTAATGTCAGGCCAAAAAAATCACCAAACTGATAACAAAGTTCTGCAAATTCATTTCCTTCAGAATCCTCTGCCACCTTAATCGTATCTGGTTTTGCTTCTATATCTTTACATATTTTTTCGAGTTCTTCTTTCTTAATATCAGAAAGACCGACTGCTCTTAAAAATTTATGCATACTTATCTCCATTCCTGCGCTTTCCTCCAGCGCATCTCAAGTTTGTGTGCCAGCACAAATCTTGTGTGTGAAAAATGTATTTTTCACACTGATCTCCATTCTTAAACCAACTGCAGAATTGATATTTTTTTATTTTTTGTCAGGTCATACCTGATTTCCGTCATTTGATTCGTCTGATCCAATACCGCAACGATTGGACGAATCGAATTATCCGTCTGGCATATGACAATCCCTGTTTCTCCTGTATTCAGCCTGATTTTCGTACCAACCGGATAATATGCAACCATTTTCTGTATTACTTTTACAATTTTCCGTTCAAATAAGAGGTCTGCCGCCTCGATCATTGTCTCAAGTGCCTGCTGTACACTGATTCTTTTACATTCCATTCCGGAAATCATACAATCAAATGCATCACACACCTGTAATATATTACACTCTATATCCTTTGTTTTTTGTTTTAAAGGATATCCTGATCCATCTTTTCTCTCATGATGTGTTAATACCATTTTTTTTGAGACCGGTGATATCCAGTCTTCACCTTCTAACGCTGAATATGCCAGTATTGTATGTTTTTTTAATTCAAATACTTCAGATGCCGGTCTGCTATCCATATCAAAATTAATATATGGAACCGTAGTATAACGCATACCAAGATCATGCAATAATGCCCCTATGGCAATATCAATATAATCCTCTTCTTTTACTTTTAACATTTTTGCAACTGCCAGAGACAACATAGTCACCTGTACCGTATGCTCATAAAGATTTCCATTGCGTTCTTCTATATCTATTACCTTAGGCTGCTCTGCTTTTGTTATTTCACTGACAATTTCATTTGCCAGCTCAGCCATTTTGCTCAGTGAATTTTTTCCATGGTATATATGATTCTCCAGAATTTTCTGTACTTCACTGACATAATACTTTTCTCTTTCTTCATTGATAATCAAATGTGTTGTTTCAAAGGCTTCATACGGATCTTCGATACATACTGTATCAATTCCCAAAAAAGAAATCAGATCCAAATACTCCGGTTTTAACACAGTTCCGCCGGATATCAATATTTCTTTCTCTTTCGTTATAACCGGTTCCGCCAGTGTTTCTCCGCCTACAAGTGATTTGACCTGCCGTATTATCATTATCTCTCCATTATCTTATTTTTCATTATTCCTCATTTGAATTTTTCAAATCGCTATTTGGATTCATTGCACGTTTTAAAGCTTCCTGCTCTTCCTCTGATAAAACAATTACAGAATTGCCATCAATAATTTCTTTAATATATGTATAGCAGCCTTCTCTGGTGTGCATTGCGTTAATAATAAATCCATTATTGCGCATATCTAACATTGCAAGAGAAAAACTTAATTTTCCGCCCATCTCATGAAATGCATCATACTTAATAAGTCCCATTTTCTGATAGGTACACTGCATATTTTTAGAGAGTACTTTAATATTTCTGTCATTTTCTTCATTTGATTCTAACAGGGAATCAACCTGATTGAGCCTTTGAATCAATGTATCTTCCAATGTCTTTGCATCTTTTCCGCTCATAAAAATACGATAATTCTTTTTCAGTTTTTTCATCTGAACAATATTTATAATCACCAATATAAATAAAATCAACAGAACCCCACAGAGTCCTATAATAATATAATCTGAATCAATTCCTAAATACTTTGAAATCATTATTTTACCTTTCGTTATTTAGAACAAATGTTCTATGTATTTTATGCGATTGTACGAATCAGATCAATAATCCGGTCTAATTCATCCATAGAATAATATTCAATTTCGATTTTTCCTTTTTGATCATCCTTTTTATTGATAGCGACTTTTGTTCCAAGGATTGATTTCATCTTTTCCTCTAAATCATGATAAATTGCTTCCATTGCAGGATCTGAAACCTTTTTCTTTTCTACAGGAACATCTTTATTCTTTTGGATTTTTTTTACCAGCTTTTCTGTCTCACGTACGCTCAAATTCTCGTCAAAAATTTTCTGAGCCGTTGCATATTGTTTTTCCGCATCTTCAATTCCAAGCAGTGCCCTTGCATGACCAGTTGTAATCATATCATCAATTACCATCTGCTGAACACGTTCATCTAATTTCAAAAGTCTCATCGAATTGGTTACTGCCGTTCTGCTCTTAGAAACACGCTCGGCAACCTCATCCTGTTTCAAATGAAATTCTGTCAAAAGTCTTTTATATGCAAACGCTTCCTCAATTGGATTTAAATTTTCTCTCTGTATATTCTCCACCAATGAAATTTCTACTACTTCCTGATCCGTAAGATTCATGATTCGGACTGGAACTTCTTTTAATCCTGCAAGTTTTGCAGCTCTCCAGCGTCGCTCACCTGCAATGATTTCGTAATAATCCTTTTTATCTAATACAAGTAATGGCTGAAGTACCCCTACCTGTTTAATGGACTCTGATAAATCTACTAATGAATCTTCATCAAAATTTTTTCTTGGCTGTTCCCTGTTTGGTTCTACTTTATTAATATTGACAAAAATTCCATCTTTCTTCTCAGAATCTGCATTTACCTTTATTATCTCTGATTCTTTATTTACATTTACTTTATTTGGAATCAATGAATCTATTCCCTGTCCCAAACCACGTTTTTTTGTTGCCATATTTTATACATTCTTCCTTTCCATAACTTCTTTTGCTAACATACGATAGCTCTCTGATCCTGCAGATTTTGTATCATACATATTAATAGGTAATCCATGTGATGGTGCTTCTGCAAGACGTATATTTCTAGGTATTAATGTATCATAAATCTTTGTATCAAGATTTGTTCTTACATTTTCAACAACCTGGTTTGATAGATTTGTTCTTACATCATACATGGTAAAAACGATACCATCAATATGAAGTTCAGGATTCAATCTCTGCTGTACAAGATCAATAGTGTGTATCAACTGACTGAGTCCCTCTAATGCATAATATTCACACTGGATTGGAACAAGTACAGAATCAGCCGTAGTCATGGCGTTAATTGTCAACATATTCAATGACGGCGGACAATCAATAATTATAAAATCATAATCATCCCTGACATAATCTACAGCATTTTTCAAAATATATTCTTTATCTTCAATGCCTAACAGTTCAATTTCTGCTCCTGCAAGATTTACATTGGACGGTATAATTTTCATTCCTTCCACTACCGTATCTACCATACTTTCTTTGATAGAACATTCATCCAGCATTAATTCGTATACCGTGTTTTCCAATTCATTTTTATTTACACCTAATCCACTCGTCATATTTCCCTGCGGATCAAGATCAATTGTCAAAACTTTTTTTCCTGCTTCGGCTAAACAGGAAGCAAGGTTAATCGCCGTTGTTGTCTTACCTACACCACCCTTTTGGTTGGCGATTGCTATTATTCTGCTCATTTTAATCCTCATTTCCTTTTTTATTGTTTTCATTATAGCACTTATATATATGCATTTCTATAATAAAATGTTTCACGTGAAACATTTTGTATAATTTTACTTTTATTATTCATCTGGAATTAAAAGAATTATATATTTTTATCGAATTAAAAAATATTTACTTCTTCATCTGATAAAGAACCTTTTGTAGCTCTTTCGTATACTTGGACTGCCCCGTTTATAGCCATTTTTGATCAGGTACAATTTCTTGTCAAAATGACTTTTATATTCATAAGACACAATTATCTGTGGAAATTTTGGTAGTAAAAAACTTTTGTATAAATTATCAGCCAACAAATCACACAAAGTCAAGGCTTTTGTATAGCTTTAGTTAAAAATTATTTTTTTGGTCATAATATAATATTTTACAATAATATAACATAGGTCTAATGTCTCATATGTAATGTCTCATTGTTCACGAATCATTCAAAAGATATATATTCCTAATAAAAAATTTTAATTTGACAGATAAGCATATAAATTCTATTCTGATGCTTTCAGATTGTGTGCGATTTTATTGATATAATAATATGTACCTCCTATTATCATGAGCTGAAAATGTTTCACGTGAAACATTTTTAATGTTTTCTTTTTTATATTGATATTAATATAAAATATATTTTTAGTTTTGTCCTTGTTACAAATTTCCATTATATAAGTATAATTTTAAATATATGAATCTTACTTTTACACTATTCTTCCTTGAATATTTATTTTAAGGAAACAATTAATTTATAAATATAATTAATCAACTTCTTTTTGAGAATGTTTCACGTGAAACATTCTATATATAACCATCTTTATAGATTTAATAATAGTCTGGTCAGATATCACTTATAAATTAGTTTTTAATGTAATATATTACAAAGTACTAAGATTAATTTTGCGAATTCTATAAAATCAATACATTTTTACTTTCTTTTATCTAATATGCTAATTTACTAATTTAATTTTCTAAGCTTATTTGATGTAAAGAAGTGATATAATTATCCCATTTACGATACTATCAAATGTATCTGTTTTGTTTAGGAACAGCAAATAAGCTATTAAACTTATTTGTAACCTAATTTTAAAATAACCTATACCAAGAACAAGAAATGACACACATTTTAAATTCACTGTTACGCTAGAGCGGTGGCAAAGTGGTGCTGTTTACAGCTAATTTTTCCACGAGGTGTTTGATCCTGACCAAAGGAATTTAATTCATAGGGCGCATTTTTCTGTAAAGATCCGGATGTCAAAAGATAATCTTTAATTTTTTGATTGGTATATTGCACAAAGTTATGAATCACCTTTTGACACCTAAATTCTATAAATTTAAAAAACCCATATAATGTTTCACGTGAAACATTACATGAGCTTTTTATTTATTACTAATCTTATATATTTAGTAGTAATTTTCGACTCCGCAAACGTATTGACTATGATTAAATTGTAATCAGATTATTACGAATTGCAAATACGGCTGCCTGTGTACGATCTGTAACTCCAATTTTCTTAAAAATATTAGATACGTGATTCTTTACGGTACGTTCACTAATATTTAACTGCTCTGCAATTTCTTTATTATAAGTTCCATAGGAAAGCATCTTTAAAACTTCAAGTTCTCTTCTGGTAAGACTTTCAATTTTACTGCTGTCGCTGTCACGATCAAGCATCTTGGAATTTAAAACCGGTATTAAACTTGGCTGTATATAATCTTCCCCATTAACAACTGCTAAGATTGCTTTTTTTAATTCTGCAGATTCAGAATCTTTTAATAAATAACCATTTACTCCAATATCAACTGCCTTCAAAAGATATTCGACCTCATTATGTACTGTTAAAACCATTACTTTAATTTTCATTTTCATATCTTTTATTCTCTGAAGGACTTCGAGTCCATTCATATTTGGCATATTGATATCAAGTAATAATATATCAGGTACAACTGTTTTTAATTTTTCAAGACAATCTACTCCATCACATGCTTCTGCAATAACCTCAAACTCGCCTTCTAACTCTAATAACTGCTTTAAACCTTCACGAATCATTGAATGATCATCTGCTATCATAACTTTTACTGACATCGTTTTGTACCTCCCTATTCGGCAATTGGAACTTCAACCTGAATCTTCGTTCCTGCATTTGTTTTTGAATGAATGTCTATTTTTCCAGATAAAAGATATACTCTTTCTCTCATCATTGACAAACCAAATCCAGAATTATCTGCTTTGCAATTACACTCATTCTCCTCATATACAAATCCCTTTCCATCATCTTCAATAGAAAGTATAATTGTTCCCGGTTGATAGTTTAAAACTACCTTTATTACAGAACAATCTGCATGGCGGATTGCATTACTGCAGGCTTCCTGAATAATTCTTAGCAAAGTAATTCCAATAACAGGATTTATTTTGTAAGACTCACCAACTACAGAAAAATTTATCTTTTTTGTTTCACTGCTCTCTAACTTTTCTAACGCACGTTCAATCGTAACTTCTAAGCCTATATCATCAAATGACATTGGTCGCAGATTGTAGATCATATTTCGTGTATCATTGATAATATCACGCAAAGTTTTAGACATGATATTTAATTCCAGTTTACATCTGACCTTATCCATATCGATTAATTTACTGCATAATTCTGTTTTATGAACCAGACTTGTCAGATTCTGCACCGTTGAATCATGTAATTCCCTTGATATGCGCTGTCTCTCATTTTCCTGTGTTTCTAATAATTTTAACCGGAATATCTCATCGCTTATATCAGAGTTATTATCATTTATTTTTTGTTCCAGCTCAGAAATTGCCTCATTTAATTCATTCAGCTTTGTAACACAGGATGTATATTCTTTTTTTCTGGTATCTAACTGTTCCTGTAAAAGTTTCTGCTGCTCCTCTAAATGTAAAATCTGTTCCCTGCCCTTTGGATTAACATCCCTGGGGCTGAATGATTCATAGTTTGAATCATTTTCTTCTTTTAAAAGCATTATAAATGCCTTATTTTCTTTCATCTGTAATTCCAGTGTCTGAATCGATTTATGTATATCTTCCTTATTAGTCATCAGCTCCGACTGAAATTTTTTTAAATATTCACTTATCATATACTTCCTTCGAACGTATGTTTTATATTACATAAATAATAAACCATTTTTATTTTATACTAAATTCACTTTGTTGAAAAGATAAATTTTTCATGAATCAAAAATTTAATTTGTATAAGCGGCCAAAAGCGGCTATAATATTATTATAAAAATAGCCTGTTATTTGGCAGATATGGAGGCATTTATGAATAAGAGTATGAAAAAAAATATCAGACATTTTTTTCTGTTAACTGCATTAGCTGCCGGAACCATTCATTTCGTAAATCGTTTTATCGATCTTACTGCTTCAATGAAAAACATCTTAAAGACGGAAAATGGTAATTTTTTTGATTGGAAGAATGGAAAAATCTATTACACAAAACATGGTTCTGGAACACCTGTTTTATTGATACATGATCTGAGTCCACTCAGTTCCTCTTATGAGTGGTGCCGTTTTGCAAAAAAACTTGAAAAGCAGCATACCGTATATACGATTGACCTCTTAGGATGCGGACGTTCAGAAAAACCTTATCTGACATACACTAATTACTTATATGTTCAGCTTATTACTGATTTTGTAAAAGAAGTAATAAAAGATACCCCTACAGTAATTGCAACGGGTTCTTCCATTTCATTTGTGACGTTGGCAGAAAATATGACGAATCATTTATTTCACAAAATCATTGCTATCAATCCGCCAATGCCTGAAAAATTTAACCGCACGCCAAGTAACTCTTCTACTTTAAAGAAGACATTACTGGAAGTTCCTGTTCTCGGAACATTTATTTACAATGTAAAAACGCATGAAAAAAATATACAGAAACTATTTTATACTGAATATTTTAACAAACCACAGCTTGTCTCCTCTAAAATGCTGGATGCCTACTACGAAGCATCACACATGAATGGCAGCCACGGAAAATATTTAATGGCAAGTATTGAGGGACAGTACACTGACAACTGCATTTTACATGCACTAAAGAAACTTTCCATTCCATTCTATGTTGTGGAAAGCCGGAGCAATCCTGATTCTGTTCAGATCGTAACCAGCTATGCAAAACAAAGTTCCTTTATTGAAACTTCATATATTTCTAATGTAAAATACCTTCCACAATTAGAAGCTCCTGATAAGTTAGCTGAAGTTATTCAGATGCTTTTTAATCGTGAAAAAAATTAATTTTATATCGAATCAACAGACGGTATGTTCTGGGAATATTTTATTACCATGAAAAAAGTGACTGTGAAAAGTAAATTTTCTACAGTCACTTTTTTTATGAACATAATATTAATGTAATGGCTCTTTCGTCGGCGTCCCGGCTTTTCTTGGATATATTTTCGGTGTGTGCTTTTCCTTGTTGATCACAACAAACGATCTTTTCTGTTCATACAGATCAAATTTATACACATCCGTTACTTTTCCACCTAAAACAAAAACAGCTTTTTTCGCTTCTGCCACTTCTTCTTCAATGCTGCCTGATTTATATGAAATAAATTTGCCACCAACTTTCACAAATGGTATACAGTATTCGCTAAGAGAAGACAAATTTGCCACTGCACGTGAAACACATACATCAAACTGTTCTCTGTAATCTTTATTTTTACCAAGCTCCTCCGCTCTGGCATGAACAGCAGTAATATTTTTCAGCTCCAGTTCATCAATTACCTGGTTTAAAAATTTAATCCTTTTATTTAAGGAATCTGCAAGTACCAGTTCTAAATCTGGAAATGCAATTTTAAGCGGGATTCCGGGAAATCCTGCCCCGGTTCCGAGATCTAAAATTTTAACATTATCTTTTAAATCGTATACACGACACAAAGAAAGACTGTCCAGAAAATGTTTTTCCACTACTTCATCAAATTCTGTGATTGCAGTCAGATTCATCACCTTATTGGTTTCTACCAGAAGTTCATAATATTTAAGAAACTGATTGATCTGTTTATCACTCAATTCAATCTGAAGTTCTTTTAAACCTTCTTTAAACTGTTCCAGATTATAATTCATTCTGATCTCCATTCTCTGTTTTATATGCAAATGTCCTAATTATATAAAATCTTCGTTTTTTTAATCTGCCGACAATGTCATTAAATTTATTTTAGTCTTCCGATTTCTTCTCATGGTACTTCATCTGCTCCATATACACAAGCAGTACTGATACATCTGCCGGCGATACTCCTGAAATACGGGATGCCTGTCCGATTGAAGTTGGTGAATAAGTCTTTAATTTCTGACGTGCCTCAATTCGCAGACTTGGAACATCATCATAATTAAAGTTTTCCGGTATCTTTTTCTTTTCAAGTTTCTTAAAACTTTCCACCTGCTTCATCTGACGCTTAATGTAACCATCATACTTGATACTGATATTTACCTGCTCAGTAACTTCAGCAGTAAGATCCGGACGTTCCGGATCGATCGGTGCTAATTTATCATAATCAAGCTCCGGTCTGCGGATCAATTCTGTCAGAAATGTTCCTGTATTTAACGGAATACTGTCATAACTTTCCAGCAATTCCTGTACTTTTTTATTCGCACCAATTTTTACTTTTGCAACACGTTCAATTTCCTGCGCGATCAGCTCTTCTTTTTTGCATACCCAGTCATAACGTTCTTTTGAAATTAAACCAATTTCATAACCTTTCTTCGTCAGACGCAGATCTGCGTTATCCTGTCTTAACAGCAGGCGATATTCTGCACGTGAGGTCATCATTCGGTATGGCTCGTGGTTTTCTTTGGTCACAAGATCATCGATCAATACGCCAATATAGGCTTCTGACCGGTCTAAAACCAGAGGTTCTTTTCCTAAAATACTCATAGATGCATTGATACCTGCGATCAGTCCCTGACAAGCTGCCTCCTCATAACCGCTGCTTCCGTTAAACTGTCCACCGGAAAAAAGTCCTTTGATCTTTTTAAATTCAAGTGATGCATAAAGCTGATTCGGGTTAATGCAGTCATACTCGATCGCATATGCATTTCTTACAATTTTAACATGCTCCATTCCAGGCAGCGTGCGGTACATCTCATGCTGAACATCCTCAGGCAGTGAAGATGACATACCTCCAACATACATTTCATTTGTATTAATGCCTTCTGGCTCAATAAAAATCTGATGACGGTCTTTATCTGCAAATTTTACTACTTTATCCTCAATGGAAGGGCAATAACGCGGACCGGTTCCTTCAATAATTCCGGCATAAATTGGTGAACGATCCAAATTTGCACGAATGATTTCATGTGTCTTTGGATTTGTATATGTCAGCCAGCAGGAAACCTGATCAATCTGCACATCATCCGGGTTTGTTGTAAATGAAAATGGAACTACTCTCTCATCTCCCTTTTGTTCCTGCATTTTTGAAAAATCCAGAGAACGTTTATCCACTCTCGCAGGCGTTCCTGTCTTAAAACGAAACATCTCGATTCCATGCTCTTTAAGTGAATCTGTAAGATGATTTGCTGCCATAAGACCATTCGGTCCGGTATAAGTGATCATCTCGCCTGTCAGACAGCGTGCTCTCAAATACGTTCCTGTACAAAGTACAACTGCCTTACAATGATAAATTCCACCGGAAACAGTCTTTACCCCGGTAATTTTCTGAAGTTCGCCATTAACTTCTATAACCTGTCCATCTTTTTTTCCTGCATTTATATATTCTTCTGTAACAGCAGAATTTACCGGAACCGTAATGATCTCGGCTACTTCTGCCTGCCGGATTGTAAGATGCTCTGTATTCTGAAGTGTTTTCCGCATCTCCATGCTGTAATTCACTTTATCTGCCTGTGCACGCAGGGAATGTACTGCAGGACCTTTGGATTTATTTAACATCTTAGACTGGATAAATGTCTTGTCAATATTAATCCCCATCTGTCCGCCAAGTGCATCAATCTCTCTCACAAGATGCCCTTTTGAACTTCCTCCAATATTTGGATTACAAGGCATCATCGCGATACTGTCCACACTTACTGTAAAAATAATTGTCTCCAATCCAAGCCTTGCACATGCTAATGCCGCCTCACATCCCGCATGACCTGCCCCCACAACTACCACATCATAATTTTCTTCAATCGCAGGCATCTTCTTATCCTTCTTTCTAAAAAATCTTATCAAAAAAGCCAGTACACCGGAAGAATGCTGCTCTTGCATTCTTCCAATAGTTGTCGTCCAATGGCGACAATAGTTTTTGCCAACACACCGGAAGAATGCTGCCTTTGCATTCTTCCAATAATTGGCACCCATTGGTGCCAATTATTTGCCCAGACAAAACTTACTAAATATCTCATTCACAAGATCATCTTCGACTGCCTCACCAATGATGCTTCCCAGTTCTTCATATGCATTCATCAGATCAATAGAATAAAAATCTTCCGGCATACCGTCCATAATACTCTGCACCACTAAATTTAAACTATTCATTGCTTCCTGTAAAGCAGTTTTATGACGAATATTTGTGATATACACTTCATCATTAAATGTAACTTCTCCGGTGAAAAACATCTCACGGATTGTCTCTTCCAGTTCCCCGATCCCGGTCTGCTCCTTCGCGGAAATTGCAATCATCTTTTTATCCAGATGCTTTCTGATCGATTCTCGATCAGTAACCGGAGCCAGATCCGATTTGTTTAAAAGAATGATTGCTTTTCTGTCTTTTAAAAGCTCCATAATTTCAAAATCATTTTCATCCAACTGTGTTGATGTATCCACAACATAAATCGCCAGGTCTGCATCATTTAAGTATTTTTTTGCACGATCCACGCCAATTTTTTCCACAACATCATCCGTTTTCCGGATTCCCGCTGTATCGATCACATTTAAAATAATTCCATTTAAATTGATCTGTTCTTCTAATACATCCCTTGTCGTTCCTGCAATATCAGTAACGATCGCCCGTTCTTCTCCAACAAGTGTATTTAACAGTGATGATTTTCCGGCGTTTGGTTTTCCAATGATTACCGTTGAAATACCTTCTTTTAAAATTTTTCCATTATCGCTGTTTGCAAGGAGTTTCCTGATTTCTTTACCTGCTTCTTCCACGATACCCTGAAGTGTTTTAGGATATCCATCCAGACTGATATGTTCCGGATCATCTAATGCAGATTCAATAAATGCAATCTCATGCAGTAGTTTTTCACGGACTGTTTTTACTGCAGACGAAAGAGAACCGGAAAGCTGCCGTTCTGAACTCTTTAATGCAAATTCATTTTTTGCATGAATAATATCTATGACTGACTCTGCCTGTGCGAGATCGATCCTGCCATTTAAAAATGCACGTTTTGTAAATTCACCAGGCTCTGCCGGACGCGCACCGTATTTGATCACAGTCTCAAGCACACGCTTCATGACATACACTCCGCCATGACAGTCAATCTCGACGGTATCTTCTTTTGTGTAACTTTTTGGTGCCCGCATCAGCACTACCATAACTTCATCGATCACTTCATCTTCATCTTTGATGTGTCCATAATGAATCGTATGTGTCGGCATATCAGATAATTTTTTTCCGTTTTTCATTAAAAAAATGCGGCTGACAATCTCAACTGCCTCATCTCCACTGATTCTTATTATACCAATTCCTGAACTTGACATAGCTGTCGCAATCGCAGCAATCGTATCTGTTCTCATAATACCTCATTTCTGAATATACAAAAAAATTCGTGGACGTTTTCTTTATCCGCCACGAATTTTTCTGTGTCATTCATCACACACGGATGAAAACCTGTTTACTGTCTCTTTAATGTTACAACAACATGACGATAAGGTTCGTCTCCTTCGCTGTGTGTTGTCACAAACTTATCATTCTGCAAGGTAGAATGAATCACTCTTCTCTCATAAGGATTCATCGGCTCTAAAGAAACCGGACGTTTTGTTCTCTTTACCTTGTATGCAATATTCTTTGCAAGATTCTCTAATGTCTCTCTTCTTCTCTTGCGGTAATCTTCCGTATCAATTTTGACTTTTACAAAACTCTCTGCATTTTTATTAACAGCAAGATTGGTCAGGTACTGGAGAGAATCTAAGGTCTGTCCTCTTTTTCCGATCAGAACGCCCATGTCATCACCTTTTAAATCAACATTGATCACATTGCTGTTTTCCTCTGCAGTCATAACGATCTCAACTTTTAAATCCATCGCTTCGAATACTTTATTTAAGAAATCTTTGATATCATCATTCACAGAATATTTCTTGCGTACTTTGATAACTGCATCTTTTCTTCCGATGCCGAGAAATCCGTTATTTCCTTTTTCAACGATCTCATATTCGATTCTGTCACTGGTTGTCCCCAGTTTTACCAGTGCTTCTGTGATTGCTTCATCGACTGTTTTTGCTGAAATTTCAATATATTCCATATCCAAAACCCCTGTCCTTTCTTATTATTTTCTGCTGTTTTTCTCATTAAAATCACGAACCATATTGGCTTTTGCAGCCATACTTCCGGCTTTTGCCTTTGCTTTTGTGGCATTTGCTTTTTCTAATTCAAGTTCACGCTGTGCCTCACTCATACCGGACTTTTTATCTTCTTTTTTCGGCTCATTGATCTGTCTTGTATTGATTTTTGCCGCATTGGAAATCTGATTTTCAGCAATCCCCATTTTTTCACGTTTTTTCTTTGCTTTCTCCTGATTCTTCTTAATGATATCCTCAAGGTTGATCTTCTCAAAATGCTTATTTAAGAAGAACTGCTGAACACTTCGAACTACCGCACCGGCGATCCAGTAAATACCAAGACCTACAGGAACTGTAAAACACATTACAAATGAGAAGATCGGCATTGTACGGTTCATCATCTTCATCTGCTGTGCAGCCATATCATTTTCATTATTGCCATTAGATGGAGCAGCCTGTGGCATCAGCTTGATATTAAGTACCTGAGTCAGATAAGAAACGATCGGTACAAGCAGCGCTAAAACTACAAATAAAAAGTTATGTGATGCAAAATTAGATGTCATAACCTGCCATGGTGTATCTGAAATATTCAGTCCCAGAAAGTTATTTACATGTGAAACTGTATCATATGTTGCATTAATGGTATCCGTTAAAGAAGGGAATGCACTCTTTAAAGTATCCCATCCATTCGAATTCATTTTATATAAAACATCAACAATAGAGTTAGAAAGTGCAGTCGGATCTGATACTGTAAAGTCTGCTGCCGGCTGTGTCATAACTCTTAAATCTGTAACGAGCTGCGTCATCTTATCCTGATAACCGCTTGTTGCCATAATTCCATCAACCAGTGCAGAGAAATTGTTCTTTACACCGGATACATATGCCGGAACATTCAAAAATACACGGTAAAGTGCAAACAGTAATGGCATCTGGATCAGCATCTGAACACAGCTTCCCATCATGGAAACACCATATTTTTCGTATACTGCCTGTGTTTCTTCCTGCATTGCCATCATAGATGCCTGATCTTTTTTTCCATTATATTTTTTCTGGATTGCCTGTAATTCAGGCTGCATCTTCTGTGATAATTTTGAGAACTTCTGCTGTTTGTAAGTTAACGGGAATAAAATTGCATAAATTACGATTGTAAAAATGATGATAGAAAGACCAACATTCTCAATACCAATCATTGACATCAACGCATAAATACCATTCATTACCCAGCCAAGTACTTTGGCGATCGGTCCTAAAATAGCACCATTGTATGCTGTTAATAACATATCTGACACTTGTAAATACCTCCGCTATGGAACTGGATCATATCCACCTTTTGAAAAAGGATTACATCTTAAAATTCTCCATAAAGCAAGTGCTCCTCCTTTTATTGCCCCATATTTTTCAACTGCCTCTAAACCATATAGAGAACATGTCGGACAATACGGACACTTTGTCGTTTTCATTGGAGAAAGATATTTTCTATAAAACTTAATTAAAGCAATTAATATTTTTTTCAAAATGATTCCATCTTCTTTTTTCTGAAATTAACGATTGATTACTTTGTGAAGACCTCCAAGATGCAACAGGGCACTTTCTGTTTCATGATAACTGATATCGCGTGCCGTGCTTCTTGCGATGACTACAATATCCAAACCATTATTGAACATGTCTTCATGTAGTCTGTAGCTTTCCCGGATCAGCCGGGTCAGATGATGTCTGATAACACTGTTTCCAACTTTTTTACTGACGGATATGCCAAGACGATTTCCTTCTGTATGATTTTCCAGAACATACATTACCAGATAACGGTTCGCATAGGATTTTCCCTGTCTGTACACTTTCTGGAAATCACTGTTCTTTTTTAATGATTCCGAAAACTTCATCCTAGTATGCCCTTTCTGATTATTTACCTAAGGCACCAATTACCTTCTGTCTGTTTTGAAGGTCTGCTTACTTCTCTTATAAAATATCTTTGAATGAACAAATAGGTGGTACAAAATGCACCACCTCATTATTCATCCATTCTTCTTAAGGAAAGAAAAGACCACAAAAATGTGGCCTATGCTGATAATTTCTTTCTACCTTTTAATCTTCTAGCAGCCAATACTTTTCTTCCGCCTGCTGTGCTCATTCTGCTTCTGAAGCCATGAACTTTTGATCTCTGTCTTTTCTTCGGCTGAAATGTCATCTTCATGTTATATCCACCTCCTCTGCCTGGCATTCACCATCATCCCAAAATGACGGTGCGATAGAAAACGTCCTAAGACGCATATTCTCAGTTAAAAAACATCATTTTCAATTATAACAGAAAAATGTTTCAAGTCAAGCACTAAAATTCTGATTGATTGGATTTTACTTATCTACATTTCAACATTTATCCATTTGTGGAAAATGTTGACCACTATATATATAAGGAAGAAACTCTATCTTTCTATATCTTGTTATTTGCATTTCCACAGTTATCCCCATGAAATGTTAAAAAATGTGGGTTAAAGAATGCCGATTTTTAGCGGGTTTGCAAAGTTATCCCCAATTTGTGGATAACTTGTGGATATTTTCTGGATAATCCACGGATAATGTGTTAATAAACAGTATAACCCCTTGTATTTAGCGGTCTATAACTTTTTTCGACTTATTCACACATATTTTTTTTATTTCTACAAATTTTTATTATTCAGGCTCTCTATTTTGCCCAAATCGGGATTTTTTTGCATTTACCCTAACTTGAAATACCCTGTACAAACTTTTCATTGATAAAAGCGAAAAAATAGTGTAGGATAGAACTATGTAGGATTTTTTATGATAGGCGTTAATGTGGAAAACTATCCACATGCAGATGAAAATACTCTTTTCATTAGAAAACAACGCAAAAATGAGGATTAAAATGGATAAAATTTTAGAAAAATGGGACGAGATTCTCTCAACCGTCAAACATGAACATGATATCAGTGATATTTCTTTTGATACCTGGATACGTCCGCTCGAAGTTTACGGTGTTGAGGGTAATACATTATATATACTGGTTCCATCTGAACAAATGACCCTGAGCTATATCTCAAAAAAATATTATCTTCCTTTAAAGGTAACGATCGCAGAGCTTACAGGAACAGAATACGAGATTCAGTTCATTCTGCCGGAACAGACAAAAAATATCCGTACCGGCAATAACAGTGTACCGAAAAAAAATGCACTTTCCGAAAAAGCGGACAGATCTAATCTTAATCCGAACTATACCTTTGACACTTTTGTCGTCGGCAGCAATAACCGTTTTGCCCAGTCGGCGTCACTTGCCGTTGCCGAATCTCCGGGCGAAGCATACAATCCACTTTATATTTATGGAGGACCTGGACTTGGAAAAACTCACCTTATGCATTCCATCGGTCATTTTATATTAGAAAGAAACCCGAATGCAAAAGTACTTTACGTTACATCCGAGGAATTTACCAACGAAGTAATTGAATCAATTCGAAGTGGTAATGCCTCAGCAATGAACAAATTACGTGAAAAATATCGTACGATCGATGTACTGATGGTCGATGACGTTCAGTTTATCATCGGTAAAGAAAGTACGCAGGAAGAATTTTTCCATACATTTAATGCACTCCACTCTGCCGGCAAACAGATTATCTTAACATCTGATAAACCACCAAAAGACATGGAAACTTTAGAAGACCGGATTCGATCTCGTTTCGAATGGGGTCTTATTGCTGATATCGGAACGCCGGATTATGAAACACGTATGGCGATCCTCCGGAGAAAAGTCGAAGCAGACGACATGAAACTCAGTGATGAGATTCTAAATTATATTGCAACGAACATCAAATCAAACATCCGTGAACTTGAGGGTGCCTTAAACAAACTTCTGGCTTATTCCAATCTTGAAAAGACTGATATCACGATGGAAATCGCCATGAAAGAACTTCAGAATATTATTACACCGGACAAGCCAAGAGAGATCACACCTCAACTGGTAATCGAAGTTGTCACTGAACACTTCAATATCTCGCTGGATCAGATGATCTCCAAAAACAGAAGTAACGAAATCGCAAGACCAAGACAGATTGCAATGTACCTCTGTAAAAATATGACTGACATACCACTTGATTCGATCGGGCAGTTACTTGGGGGAAGAGATCATTCCACCATTATTCATGGTATCAAAAAAATTGCCGACGAGTATGAATCAAACGAAAATACACGCAATTTAATAGAAACTATCAAGAAAAAGATCAATCCTAACTAAAGTTATCAAGGTTTTTCGAAGTTATACACGAAAAATTGTGGATATCTTGTTAAATTAAAGTGAATTCCGTATGGACAAGTCTCATTTTCATGTTTAAAACCTGTTTATGGCATTTATGAGCTTCATCCTCAATTCACATCATTTCAAGATAATTTCCGCATGGTTTTCACAGGGTTATACCACCTCAAATTTTTTTTAACCCCTTGAAAATTAAGGCTTTGTGCGGTTATCAACTTATTAACAGCCTCTAAGACGACTACGGCGGATTTCTATTTATTTTTTTATGAACACGTTTTGGCGAGCCACTACGTTTCACCAGGAAGGAGTTATCTACAACATGAAATTAATTTGTTCTAAATCTAATCTGTTACATGGCGTTAATATTGTTTCAAAAGCAGTTCCTACCAGAACGACCATGGCAATATTAGAATGTCTTCTGATTGATGCTTCTGCAAATGAGATTAAACTTACCGCTAATGATATGGAACTTGGAATTGAAACTAAGATTGAAGGTGAGATTGCAGAACGCGGAGTAATCGCACTGGATGCAAAAATCTTTTCTGAGATTGTCCGTAAACTTCCGGACAGTGATGTCACGATCGAAACAGATGCATCTTTTAAAACAACGATCACCTGTGAAAAAGCAAAATTTAACATTGTCGGTAAATCCGGTGATGATTTTTCCTATATCCCATATATTGAACGTAACGAACCTATCATTATGTCCCAGTTCACCTTAAAAGAAGTCATTCGTCAGACAATTTTTTCAATTGCTGATAACGATAACAACAAGTTAATGACAGGAGAATTGTTTGAAATCGAAGAAAATGACCTTAAAGTTGTTTCTCTCGACGGTCATCGTATTTCAATCCGTAACATCGAACTGAAAAATAATTATTCTCACAAGAAAGTTGTCGTTCCGGGAAAAACACTTCAGGAAGTCAGCAAAATTCTTCCTGGAAGTGCAGAAGACGAAGTATCTATTTTTCTGACAGACAACCACATTGTTTTTGAGTTTGAGAATACGACAGTCGTTTCACGTCTGATCGAAGGAGAATATTTTAAGATCGAACAGATGTTGTCTTCCGACTATGAAACAAAAGTTAAAATTAACAAACGCGAACTGTTAGACTGTATTGACCGTGCGACTCTTCTTGTCAAAGAAGGAGATAAAAAACCGATCATCATGAATATCACAGATGATTCCATGGAACTGAAGATCAATTCATTTATTGGTTCCATGAATGAAGATATTGATATCGCCAAAGAAGGAAAAGATATCCTGATAGGATTCAATCCGAAGTTTTTCATTGACGCATTAAGAGTCATTGACGAAGAGGAAGTTACACTGTACATGGTCAATCCAAAGGCTCCATGTTTTATCAAAGATGATGAAGGTACATTTATTTACCTGATTCTTCCGGTTAACTTCAATGCAGCTGCAAACTAATCATTTTTTGATTGATATTGCCGTAAGGCGATAGAAAGGAATTCCATGATAGAGATTCAGATCAGAGAATCAGATGAATTTATAAAACTTGGACAGGCTTTGAAAAAAGCCGGTCTGGTGGAATCCGGGGTTGACGCAAAATTTGTCATCCAGGATGGTTTAGTAAAAGTTAATGGCGAAACAGAATATCAGCGTGGAAAAAAAATCCACAATGGTGATGTGATTTCCTACAACGGAGAAACGGTGAAAGTCTCAAAATGATCATTCAATCCATTGAATTGAACAATTTCCGCAATTATGAAAATCTCCAGATTTCGTTTGATGAAGGGACTAATATTTTATTTGGTGATAATGCGCAGGGAAAAACCAATATCTTAGAAGCTGCTTACTTAAGTGGAACTACCAAATCCCACAAGGGAAGCAAAGATAAAGAGATGATCAGGTTTGGAACAAACGAAGCACACCTTCGGACTATGGTTTTAAAAAAAGGCAAACAATATCAGATTGACATGCATTTAAAACACAACCGTTCCAAGGGAATCGCTGTAAATAAAATACCAATGAAAAAAGCGAGTGAGCTTTTTGGAATATTGAACATCGTATTTTTTTCGCCAGAAGATCTGAATATCATAAAAAATGGTCCATCAGAGCGCAGACATTTTCTGGATGCTGAGTTATGTCAGTTAGATAAGATCTATTTATCTGATCTGTCGAACTATAATAAAATTCTGAATCAGCGCAATAAACTGTTAAAAGATATGGTTTATCGTCCTGAATTATCGGATACACTTCCGGTATGGGATATGCAGCTTATTGATACCGGGAAAAAAATCATCAGGCGCAGGGAACAGTTTGTAAAAGAACTAAATGAAATTGTTCATGAAATACACTACCGGATATCAGGTGGGAAGGAAGAACTTTTTCTGTCCTATGAACCAAGTGTTTCGGCAGATATGATGGAGCAGGAGATAGAGCGGGTAAGGCAGCGTGATCTGAAAATGTGTCAGACATCCGTAGGACCACACCGTGATGATCTGCTTTTCTCCATTGCAGATGTTGATATCCGCAAATTTGGTTCACAGGGACAGCAGAGAACATCTGCACTCTCTTTAAAATTATCCGAGATAGAGCTGGTAAGAAAATCAATCCATGATACTCCGGTACTTTTACTGGATGATGTCTTATCAGAATTAGACAGCAATCGTCAGAATTATTTGTTAAACAGTATATGTGACACCCAGACAATTATTACCTGTACCGGTCTGGATGAATTTATCCGTAACCGGTTCGAGATCAATAAAGTTTTTGAGGTAATAAGTGGTCAGGTATTTGAAAAAGGTCAGGTTATAGAAAGGCAAGGTTAGCAGAATGGCAACAGAGAAAATTGAAAATCCAAATGAATACGGAGCTGACCAGATCCAGATTCTGGAAGGACTTGAAGCAGTTCGTAAGAGACCAGGTATGTATATCGGCAGTACATCGGCGAGAGGACTCCATCATTTGGTCTATGAGATTGTAGATAATGCCGTGGATGAGGCACTTGCCGGATATTGTAAAAACATAGAGGTTACCATTAATCCGGATAATTCTATTACAGTCGAAGATGATGGACGTGGTATTCCGGTTGGAATGAACCATAAGGCTGGAAAATCAGCACTTGAAGTTGTATATACAGTTCTTCATGCCGGCGGAAAGTTCGGCGGTGGCGGATATAAGGTATCAGGTGGTTTGCACGGTGTAGGTGCATCAGTCGTAAATGCGCTCTCCACCAAACTTTGTGTCGAAGTGTATAAAGAGGGACAGGTTTATTTTCAGAGTTATCATATCGGAAAACCGGATGAACCGGTCAAAGTGATCGGAACCTGCGATCCGGAGAAACACGGCACAAAGGTTACATTCCATCCAGATCCGGATATCTTTGAGGAGACTGTTTATGATTATGACACTTTAAAACAGCGTCTTCGTGAGACTGCGTTTTTAACAAAAGGACTTCGCATCGTACTTACGGATACGAGAGAGGAATCCAATCATTGTCATGAGTTTCACTATGCCGGTGGTATCAAGGAATTTGTCACTTACTTAAATCGCAGCAAAGAAGCATTGTACCCGGATGTCATTTACTGTGAGGGAACCAGGGATGGTGTGTATGTCGAAGTTGCCATGCAGCACAATGATTCCTACAATGATGCGACATACAGTTTTGTAAATAATATCATTACACCGGAAGGTGGTACGCACCTTGCCGGATTCCGTAATGCGCTGACAAAAACATTTAACTCCTATGCAAGAGCAAATAAGATTTTAAAAGATTCCGAACCTGCACTGACCGGTGATGATATCCGTGAGGGACTGACTGCGATCATCAGTATCAAGATCGAAGAGCCACAGTTTGAGGGACAGACAAAGCAGAAGCTCGGAAACAGTGAGGCGCGTGGAGCAGTCGATTCCGTGGTAAGTGAACAGCTCACTTATTTCCTAGAGCAAAATCCGACGGTCGCAAAGAGTATCTGTGAAAAATCACTGCTCGCACAGCGTGCGAGAGAAGCAGCAAGAAAAGCGCGTGACCTGACCAGAAGAAAAACAGCCTTAGAGGGTACTTCTTTACCGGGAAAACTTGCTGACTGTTCAGACAAAGATCCGAAAAACTGTGAGATTTTCATCGTAGAGGGAGATTCCGCGGGTGGTTCTGCAAAGACAGCAAGAAGCCGTGCAACCCAGGCAATCCTTCCACTGCGTGGTAAAATCTTAAATGTAGAAAAAGCAAGACTGGATAAGATTTATGGCAATGCCGAGATCAAAGCGATGATCACTGCGTTTGGTACCGGAATCCATGAGGATTTTGATATTTCCAAGCTGCGTTATGATAAAATTATTATTATGACAGATGCCGATGTCGACGGTGCCCATATTGCGACCCTGATGCTGACATTTTTATATCGTTTTATGCCGGAGCTTATCAAGCAGGGACATGTATATCTTGCAACGCCGCCACTTTATAAGATTGAGAAAAATAAAAATATCTGGTATGCGTACGATGATAACGAGTTAAATAACATTCTGGTTGAGATCGGTCGTGACGGCAACAACAAGATCCAGCGATACAAAGGACTTGGAGAGATGGATGCTGAGCAGCTCTGGGAGACAACTATGGATCCGGAGAAACGTATTTTGAAACGTGTCATGATCGATGAGGAAAATTCTTCCGAGATTGATGTGACATTTACGACCTTAATGGGCGATAAAGTAGAGCCGAGACGTGAGTTCATTGAGGAAAATGCAAAATACGTGCAGAATCTGGATATTTAAGAGATCGGTACAGCCGGATTTTTGAAATATGTGATCCGGCTGCAGATATCCGGATGACAGAGACGAGTTAGAAATGGAGAAGAAATCAGATGGATGATAAAATTTTTGATCAGATTCATGACGTCGATTTGAAAAAAACGATGGAAACATCCTATATCGATTATGCCATGAGTGTTATCGCACAGCGTGCGCTCCCTGATGTCAGGGATGGTTTAAAACCTGTACAGCGCCGTGTGCTTTACTCAATGATAGAGCTGAACAATGGTCCGGATAAGCCGCATCGTAAGTGTGCGCGTATCGTCGGTGATACGATGGGTAAATACCATCCGCATGGAGACAGTTCTATTTACGGAGCACTTGTAAATATGGCACAGGAGTGGTCGACCAGATATCCGTTAGTTGACGGTCATGGAAACTTTGGTTCCGTGGATGGTGATGGCGCTGCTGCCATGCGATATACCGAAGCACGTTTAAGCAAAATTTCCATGGAAATGCTTGCCGATATCGGAAAAGATACCGTAGATTTTGTGCCGAACTTTGATGAGACAGAGAAAGAACCTACCGTTCTGCCGTCCCGTTACCCGAATCTTTTGGTAAACGGAACAACCGGTATCGCTGTAGGTATGGCGACAAACATTCCGCCGCACAATCTGCGCGAAGTTATCAATGCAGTGGTAAAGATCATTGACAACAAGGTGGAAGAGGATCGCGATACCGATATCGAAGAATTATTATCTATCGTCAAAGGACCGGATTTCCCTACCGGAGGCATGATCCTTGGAACAGCCGGAATCAATGAGGCTTACCGTACCGGACGTGGAAAAGTCCGCGTGCGTGCTATTACAGATATCGAACCAATGCAAAACGGCAAGAACCGTATCGTGGTAACGGAACTTCCGTACATGGTCAACAAAGCAAGACTGATCGAAAAAATCGCAGAGTTAGTGCGTGATAAGAAAGTAGACGGGATCACAGATCTTCGTGATGAGTCAGACCGTCAGGGTATGCGTATCTGTATTGAACTCCGTCGTGATGTCAATCCAAATGTAGTACTTAATTTACTTTACAAACATACACAGCTTCAGGATACATTTGGCGTGATCATGTTAGCGCTTGTCAATAACGAGCCGAAGGTATTAAACCTCTACGACATGTTAAAGTATTACCTGATCCATCAGGAAGAGGTTGTTACCAGAAGAACCAAATATGAATTAAATAAAGCCGAAGAGCGTGCCCACATTTTAGAGGGCTTGCTGATCGCACTTGACAATATTGATGAAGTCATCAGCATTATAAGGAGCAGCCAGAATACACAGGAAGCAAAATCACATTTGATGGAGCGTTTCTCCTTAAGCGATGCACAGTCACAGGCAATTGTAGATATGCGTCTGCGTGCACTGACAGGTTTGGAACGTGAGAAACTCGAAGCAGAGTATGCAGAGCTGATGGACCGCATTGCAGAACTGCGTGCAATTTTGGCAGATAAGAAAAAACTGCTCGGCGTGATCCGTACGGAGATTCTGCTTATTGCGGATAAATACGGCGACGACAGAAGAACATCCATTGGCTTTGACGAGTACGATATTTCGATGGAGGATCTGATTCCGGTAACAAACACTGTCATTACCATGACAAAATTAGGTTACATCAAGCGCATGAGCCTTGACAATTTCCGCGCACAGAACCGTGGCGGTAAGGGAATCAAGGGAATGGAGACGATTGATGACGATTACATCGAAGAACTTTTGATGACGACATCCCATCACTACATGATGTTCTTCACAAACACCGGACGTGTATACCGTATCAAGGCTTACGAGATCCCGGAGGCAAGCCGTACCGCGAGGGGAACTGCAATCGTAAACCTGCTCCAGCTCCAGCCGGGCGAGAAAATTACGGCAGTTATCCCGATTCGTGAATACACGGAAGGACATTTCCTGTTCATGGCGACAAAGAAAGGCATTGTGAAGAAAACACCGATCACCGACTATGCAAATGTCAGAAAGACAGGACTTGCTGCGATCAGTTTAAGGGAAGATGATGAGCTGATCGAGGTAAAAAAGACAGATAACAATCAGGATGTTTTCTTAGTGACGAAATATGGTCAGTGTATCCGGTTTAAAGAGACAGATGTAAGAAAAACAGGCCGTACTTCCATGGGAGTCATCGGTATGAATCTTACGGATGGGGATGAAGTTATCGGTATGCAGATGCAGTCCCAGGGGGATGCACTCATGATCGTTTCAGAAAAAGGTCTTGGAAAATGTACACTGATCTCCGAATTTACCACGCAGAACCGTGGCGGTAAGGGTGTAAAATGTTACAAGATCACCGAAAAGACTGGAAATATTGTCGGCGTGAAAGCGGTAAACCAGGACAATGAACTGATGCTGATCACCACCGAAGGAATTATTATCCGTATCAAAGTCAGTGATACAACGTTGCTCGGAAGAATTACTTCCGGTGTCAAACTCATCAACTTAGATGAGAATGTCACGGTGGCAAGTATCGCAAAAGTCCGTGAGGATAAGAGTCTGATCGACAATGCAGACACATCCGAACTGCTCAGTGAGGAGGAAGAAAAGGAAAGTGCAGCCATCGCTGCGGAAAATGCAAAAAAGGCATCTGTAGAAAATACAGAGACAGACGACGAGCTGATGAAAGAACTGTTAGAGCGCGCAGAGGCTGATGGTTCCGAGGATGAGGAAGAATAGATAACCGTATAGTGAAGAAAGGGCAGAAGCTGAATGGAAAAAACAGTGTATGAACTAATGCATGGCGAAAAGATAGTAGCAGACATTGGGACGAACGGAGTATGCACAGTTTTGGACAGGGCGTTTCTGCCCTTTTCAATTTATCTGGAGGATACAGCAGAAAATGATGATCTCGATATCCGCATGGATAACCTCACCAATTTTTATTACTGGTGTGCAACCCGTGTTCTGACACTTGACCGTGTCTATGCAAAGGAAATTTTAAACAGTATCGGAGCACTGCAGGCGCAGACCGACCGTGACCGTGCCAAAATAGCGCTGTCCTATCACTGTCTGTCACTGACTGATATTTTCTGGGTTCGGGAAAAAGGGGAGAATATCACATTTTCACAGATCAATCTTTTTGAAAATCATCTGGATAATGCACTTGTGGATATTTCCCTGCGCGGAAAACAGATGACCGTAGAGAACAGTTACCTGATTGCTGACGATCTCTCAACCAACGGCGTGTTTCCAAAAGCGTGGATCAGGGAAAAAAATTCGTTTTCCCTTTTGAAAAATGGAAACAGCAGGGCTGTGGAAAATGAAATCCTCGCAAGTAAGATCTGCCGCTGTTTTGACTGCAGACAGGTGCTCTATGAGGAAAGTATGTTTGACGGACAGAAAGTTTCCAAAAGCAGGATCATTACGTCGGTGGATTACAGCATGGTATCAATGGAGGCATTTGAAATCTATGCAGCAAATCATGACATTCACGTTATGGATTTCGTGTTAAAGCTGGATGCATATTCCTACTACATGATGAACCTGCTCGATTACCTGATTGGCAACACGGACCGCCACTGGGGAAACTGGGGATTTCTGGTGGACAACCGCACAAACCAGCCGGTACGCCTGTTTGACCTGATGGATCTCAACCAGACTTTTTTGGCATATGATACGCCAGATGGTGCAAACTGCATGACTACCGGAAACCGGAAAATGTCACAGCGTGAGGCTGCGGTGGAGGCGGTAAAAAAGATCGGGCTGAACCAGAGGGCTGAGATCAAAGATGAGTGGTTTGAAGGCAGGGAAAAAGAGAGGGAGATGTTCTGGTGTAGATTTGGAATATTAAAGGAACAATGAAAAGCGTAAAAATCTGAAGGTGCAAAGAGCGTGGGTTATGGAACAAAAGATGATGGAAGTGGTATTAAAATATTACAGGGAGAAGTATCACCTGAGACAGGAAGATATCTGCAGAGGAATCTGTTCTGTTACCACTTTGTCGAGACTGGAACAGGGGAGCAGGGAGGTCGATTCACTTCTTGGACAGACACTGCTTGGAAGGATTGGAAAAGAAGTCACTCTGTTTGAAACAATTTTAAGTGAACAAGATTATGAATTGTGGAAAATGAGGGAGCAGATTGAAAAATCTGTGGAAAACAATCAGGTAAAAACTGCGAAAAAGAAGATTAGAGAATACCGGGGAGTCATGCCACAGGATGAATCTGTACATGAACAATATTGTCTTTATCAGGAAGCACGTACCATGATCGCAGAAAAGAATACTGGAAGCAGTTTGTGTGGGATTTTAGAAAAAGGAATCTGTCTCACAATTCCTGAGTTTAGGAAATCAATGGAAAAGGTGCGTCTGTACAGTCCGGTTGAGATCGGGATGATACTGCTGCTCATACACTATGATCCGTCGAAGACAGAGATGGCAGAACAGGAATTATTAAATATTTTAGCGTATGTCAGTGGGTATCAGTCCGGGGGCAAAAAAGAAAAAGTCAGTACGGATATCTTTTTAGAGCTGATCTCCATACAACAGAGAAAAAATGATTACAGAAAAATTATGTTTTACACAGAAAAAGCGATTCAATGTATCAGTGAGGGAGCGGGTTTTTATCATCTTGCAGACATCTATTTTCTGCGGGCAAAAACGAGAGAAAAGCTCACGCCAAAAAATGCGGATAAAAATATGCTGTTAAAGAAAGCGATGGAAGAATGTAAGATTGCTGCGTGTCTGTATCAGTTGGAGGGGCAGGATGAAAAGGCACGGGATGCAGAAAAGTATGGTGAGGGATTAGTATGTCAAACTACAGAGCCGGAGATATAATACGGATGACAAGAGAGTTTGTTGGAATGTCCAGGGAAGAACTGAGTGATGAGATTTGTTCGGTACAGACATTGTATCGTATCGAGAGCGGAAAGACTCGCGTAAAAAGAGAACTGTATGCAAGACTCATGGCAAAAATGGAGCGTGTACCGGAAAAGAGCTATGCCATCTGTGTTGGGAAGAACTTAGAACTGTTAGAGGAACGAAAACTTTTTGAGCAGGCAATGCAGAATTATGACTATGAAAAAGCAGATTTATATTTAGGCAGGATGAAAGAGAAAGCGGATGATAATGTGATCACCAGGCAGTATCTTTTAAAGTCAGAAGCATTGATGGACTATTACTGCAAAAGAAGTGACAATCAGACAACAATCGAAAAATTGCAGGAGGCAGTCCGGCTGACACTTCCGGATTATGAGGAATGTCTGAAAAAAGATTTCCCGTTTACCGAACAGGAAATCATGAATCTGATGAGCCTTGCAAATGCTTATGCACATGCCGGGGATGTGGATGAGGCGGTGTATATTTTTGAGAGACTGCTACAATGCTTGCAAAAGGATTATATTTTTGGAGCGTATGCAGATTATATGAAAGTGTTAATTCTTAGAAATCTGACGGTCACATATAACAAACAAAAAAGATATAAAGAGGCTTTAACATTATGTGAACAATGCCTGAGGGAGGCTTTAGAAAAAAATATTGGAAATATCATCAGCGATGTATTAAGTGATAAAGCATGGATTATTCTCAGACAGATAGAAACTGGGGAACGAAAAAAGGAAGATTTACAGATCGGAAGAGAATTGTTGCAGAAGGCGTATTATATAGCTGTTGCAAGGAGGAGTAAAGAAAAATGTCAGATTTTAAGAAATGCATATAGAAAAGAATTTCATATGGAGCTGTAAAAGTTAAAATTCACGTAAATCCATGTAACTGCCTTCAGATAGGGGCATTGTTTCATAGTAATTAAAAGAATAAGATGAATTATTATGAAAATTCATAGAAATATTAATAGTAAACAATAGTATTATAAGTATCTTTTTTAATAATTGTTTCATTTTAGTCTCCCTTTGAAAATATTTTTTAATATAATTCATAAGTAGCAAAAAGACCATACCATAACTGGAAAATAACATTTTCCAGTTATGGTATGGTCTTTTTTATATAAATTATTAAAATAATTTTATAGTTAGTGCACAAACTAAATAATATTTATGGAGGAAAAACAAATGAGAGATGAAAAAATTGTTGAATTAAGCGAAGAAGAACTGGAAAGTTTATGTGCATGTGGATGCAGTTGTGCAAAGGCATTTAGTGCAGGTATGGGGGCTGGAGAGGCTGAAAGTGAAGAATAACTAAAAAGGGGCTACTGATTATATATAAATTTATAATTAGTAGCCTTATAATATGGGGGAAAAATGAGAGTTAGTAGTGATTTAATATTTTTAGGTAAAGACAAAAAAGTAGTAATATATAATTATTTCATTAATAGGGCAATAATGGTTAATAAAGATAGTGCCCATTTTATTAAATATAATATGGGAAAATGCATAGAAACCAACATGATAGTAGATGAAAATTTAAAGATATTAAAGAAAAATGGTGTAATAATAGAGAATGAAAAGGAATACAAAGAAAAAGAATATAAAATAAAAGATATTAATGTCAATATAAATACTGTATATTTCCATGTAACACAAAGGTGTAACTTAAATTGTACATATTGTTATAATAAAAAGAATTTAAATCTTTCAAAGGAATTAGATACAAAAAATATAATAAAAATTTTAAATAAGTTAAAGAAAATAAATGTAGAAGTTGTTAATTTTACGGGAGGAGAACCGTTACTAAGAAATGATATAGAAGAAATTTTAAAAGAGGCCAAAAAATTAAAATTTAATGTTTGTCTATTGACTAATGGTACCTTATTGAATAAACATATATCTATATTAGGGGTTATAGATAAATGTATTGTTAGTATTGATAATATTGATAATAAAGAAAATTCCTTAACAAGGAAGGGAATAGATGGTTATGATGTATTAAGTACGATAGAACAATTACCAGAGAAATATAAAGAAAAAATATGTGTAAGATCTGTTGTTACAAAAGGAAATGAAAATATAATAGAACGAAATAGAAAATACTTTGACAAGTTAAAAATTAAATATATTGTAAGCACATGCTTGCCTAATAATAAAGACGAAGTAAAAAATATGCCTAGATTAGATAATAACTTAATAGATGGAAATAAGCCATCAATGTGTGGTGCAGGAAAAAGAATAATTGCAATTGATTCAAATGGGGATATATACCCATGTCAAACTTTTGTAAGAACGATATATAAGTTTGGAAATATACTTGATGATAATTGGTATGAAGAATTTCTATGTAATATTATGGATAAAAAAAATAGTTTTAAAAGTATTATGCATAAAGAAAGATGTAAAAAATGTAAATATAAATATATATGTTTAGGTGGATGCCCCAATTTAGCTTATAGAGTTTATAATGATGTAAATCATTCAAATGATTTTATGTGCAAAATATACAAAGAAAATGCAAAAAAATTTTTGTTATCACTGTTTGAAGGTAAGGATAATGTATAAAGATAGGTACAATGATAGTTTAGTAAGGTTTTTTAGTGTTTACTATGAAAAAATAAGTGAAAATGAAGTGAAAAGTATTATAAATTATACACTTGGTCTAAAAAATGATAGATTTAGTAGATTTATAGAAAATGGAAAGCGTGTTGATAATATATTAGATTTATTAGAAATAAAATATTTAAAAATAAATAATATTATATATATATTAGAGAGTGAAAATAAATTAGGAATACATAAAGATGATATTATTTTAAATGGAGAAAGTATATTACAAAAAAGTGAAAAAAATTTTAAAATCCTAAGAAATGAAAAAATTTTACAAGTACAGATACCTGATATATGTTTAAGTAAAAAAGAAACGTTTTTTTTTTCTAAGGAAAGTGAGCAAATCACATATGTAAAAATCCAATATTTCTCTGAAAGTACTATAAAAAAAATTAAAATGTTAAATTTAAATAATAGAACATTAATATTAGACTTGAGAGATAATATGGGGGGAAATGTATTGCTTGCAAATAAGTTTTTAGAAAATTTTGTATGCTCAGAAGAGCCTATTTATTATGTGGAGAACATTGAGAAGAAAAAATATGGTGTATATATTAATTCACATCTGGATAATAATACCAAGATTATAATTATGGTTAATTCATATACAGCCAGTTCTGCTGAGTTAATATCTTTAGTTTTAAAAAATGAAAAAAGGGCATTTATTATAGGGGAAATAACAAAGGGAAAAGGGGTAATGCAAAAAAAAATAAAAATATCACATAATTTAGAAATATTGTTACCTGTATATGAATACTATACATCAAAAACTAAAATAAATAATGTAGGTATTATACCAGATATAGTTGTAAATGATAAATTAATGGATGATTGGGTAAAAAAAATATGAAAATAGAAAAATTTGGAAGATACTATATTATACAAGCAATCTTGATTATATTTGAGGTTGTGATCAATCTGATCATTTTTGCAGTTCCGCTCGCGGTAAATCAGATCATCAATGGAAAACTTGCACTGACGGATCGTGTGATAGCATTTATCATAGGGTTTATGCTGCTTGAGATTTGTATCCAGTTTGTCTATCTATTGATCGAGCTGCACATGCAAAAAGAGTACAAGAAAAATTTGTCGAAGGAAATTTACCAGAAAATCTATTCCATGAAATACGCATCAATCATAAAGTACGGTGCAACGTACCTGACGGAGCGGGCAGACTCGACGGTGCTCACATTGGCGAATCTGTATATTATGTCGGTCCCGATACTGACTGCAAAATCACTGGTTATTTTGTTGATTCTGTTATACTCCCTGACCATCAATATTTTTATTTTTCTGGTGATGCTGTTTATCTTGATACTCAATGTGGCTGGATTTTATATCCTGAATAAAAATTTACTGAAAAAATCAGCCGAGATGCAGCGGATTATTCCAAAGGAGCGAAAAGACATTTATCAGATCGCCAATCAGGTAGATTTTATCAAGCAGAATGAAGACAATACAAATCTGAATGACATACTTGAAAAACATTTAGAAATTATCGAACAGGAAAATAAAAGGGTAAATGTTTATGCGCGTGGGATGAGTGAAGTCATCGATTTTTTTAACATGTTCGCCCAAAACATTATTTTGATCGTGGTATTTTATATGTATCTGCAGGGGAATACAAAATTAAACAGCATTTTTACAATTTCGATTCTCATGTCGTATCTTTTACCTGCCATCTCAAATATTGTGAAGGTAAACCTGAATTTAAGAGAGGTAAAGGCAAGCCGGGAATTTTTACAGCTTGTGGAGGATGAGCAGGAACAGAGTGGAGATATAAAGATAGATCATATTGATGATGTCGCGGTCGATATGGAAAAACTTCAGACGATGGACGGGATCTTACTGGCAAAAGATATTCATATCCAGGCAAAAAAGGGAGATATCATTGGAATCGTGGGGGAGTCCGGTTGTGGAAAAACGACACTGATGAAAAGTATTTTAAAATTCTGGGATCAGAATACCGGAATTAAGATCAATGGAATCCCGCTGGAGAATATTGAAAACCATTCCCTTCGGAAACAAATGTCATTTTATTCGCAGAATGTGCCAATCATAACAGGTTCATTTTATGATAACTTAAACTTTGGGCGCAGGAAAATGGAACCGGAGGTATACCAGAACATTCGTTTTTTAGATAAATTTACAAAAGAACGTGATATCTTTACACCTTTTATTCTGGAAAATGGCAACAATCTGTCCGGCGGTGATAAACAAAGAATCGCACTGGCTAGAATGTATACCGAGGAGGCAGAGGTTCTGATTTTAGACGAACCGACAAGTTCACTGGATGAAACGACCGAAAAGGATATTTTAGATGGGATCAGCCACTGCCCGGATAAGATTATCTTTCTGATCACACATCGAAAAGAGAATTTGAGGTACTGTAATAAAATTTACCAGATCCGTGACAAAAGAATGGTAAGCGTGAAAAACGTTGATGAGTTATCAAAATAAGTCAGAACAAAAAAACAGGGTGGCAGCACCCTGTTTTTTTACCATCCACCGCCTAAAACCGACCACCTGCCGCAAATCAGTAGAAACCGTTCCAGACATTGCCTATAATGACATCAGAAAGGAGGAAGTGAGAAAATGCAAATAGAAATAAAACTCGACGAATCCTGCAAAGAACCCAAGATCATCATCCATACAGACAAGATGACCGAAGAAGTATCGCAGATCGTAAAGCTGCTGTCGGAGGAAAAACCGGAAGTCTTTGCGGCGATTCACGAGAATGGCGAAATCATTTTGTTAGAACAGACGGAAATAATACGGATCTATGCAGAAAATGACAGGGTATATGCAAAGACAAAAGACGGCAGCTACCGGTTAAAGGCAAGACTGTATGAGTTAGAGGAGAGACTGAACAAAAAAATGTTTATCCGCATCTCCAATTCGGAGATCATTAACCTGAAAGAAGTAAAAAAATTTGACTTAAGTTTTTCCGGGACGATCTGTGTTTCGATGTCAGACAAAACAGCAACGTATGTTTCAAGGCGTTACGTCAGAAAAATCAAACAGGTATTGGGATTATAGAAATGGTGGTGTGTGTGAAAAATATATTTTTCATACACAGGAATGGAGGTTATCATGAAAAAAAGAATTTTATGCAGAGCGCTTATAGGTGCGCCGATCGGTCTGGCAATCAGTACTGCAATCACAATTTTTTCTTCACTCATATACGGTGACGGAAATTATTATCCGGTTGTCCCGGCATTGGTGGAGCAGTGTGGAAATGAAATTAATGCGGTCGTGGCGCAGATGATCGCATCTTTGCTGTACGGTGCAGTCTGGGCAGGCGCGTCCGTGATATGGGAGATGGATGACTGGAGCCTGCTGCGGCAGACAGTGACTCATCTGCTGGCAGGTTCGATTGCAACATTTCCGGTTGCATATCTGATGTATTGGATGAAACATAGCATTGCAGGGGTCGTTGTGTATTTTGCGATATTTATCGGAATCTATGTTGGAATCTGGATCACATTATACAGCAGGGCAAAGAGAGAGGTCACAAAGCTGAATGAAAAAGTAAGTTTACAAAACCGGTAAGAGATCTGTTTTTTATTGCAAAACACCGCTCCATTTGCAGGTATTTTTCTAAAAAAAGAAATGATACATTGAAGAAAATGAGAAACTTGCAGGAGGGGGACTGCTGTATGGAACACAGGTTCTTACAGCAGCAAGGCAGAAAATGGAGAAAAATATAAAATTTGAACAGAACACACCGCTGTGGGATAACAGTCTTTCGATAGAAGAACGTCTTGACTATCTGACAGGGGCAATGACGCTTGAAGAAAAAATACACTGTCTGACAACCGGATGCCCTGACATTCCGAGGCTTGGAATCCGGGCAACTTATATGGGCGGTGAGGCTGCACACGGGATTGAGGCGAGACATGACCAGGCATTTAATAAAGGGGAGCCGGAGCCGACCACAGCTTTCACTCAGCCGATCGGTATGAGTGCGAGTTTTGACAGGGAGCTGATCAGAGAATGTGGTCGCGCTGTCGGCGAGGAAGCCAGGGCTTTGTATACAAGAAATGGTGGAGGCGGGCTCTGCCGCTGGGCGCCAACGATTGATATGGAGCGTGATCCAAGATGGGGAAGAACTGAAGAATCATATGGCGAAGATCCATATCTGACCGGAGAGATGGCAGGCGCATATATCCGCGGTATGCGTGGCGAAGATCCGTTTTATATCCGCTGTGGTGCGACGTTAAAACATTTTTACGCAAACAACGTAGAAAAAGACCGGATTAAGATTTCATCTTCTGTGGACCGGAGAAATAAAAACGAATATTATTTAAAACCTTTCAAAAAGGCAATCATGGAGGGCAGTGCGGAGGCAGTCATGACATCCTATAATGAGATCAATGGAATCCCTGCGATCGTCAATGATGAGGTGCGCCATATTTTAAAGGGCACTTATGGGCTGCCGGGACATGTGGTCTGTGACGGGGGTGATTTTTCACAGACAGTGAGCGACCATCATTTTTACCGGACCCATGGAGAAACACTGGCAAACGGGTTGAAAGCTGGTGTTGACTGTTTTACAGATGATGGAGAAGTCGTTTATGCAGCAACGCGGGAAGCATTGGATAACGGCTGGATCACAGAAAAAGATATTGATGAGTCGGTGCGTAATTCTTTCCGGACGAGAATACGCCTTGGCATGTTTGATAAAGAGAGCGATTGTCCATATCAGAACATGGGCGAAGAATATATCAACAACGGGGAACACAAAGAACTTGCACGCAAAATGGCAGATGAAGCGGTTGTTCTTCTGAAAAATGAAAACGGCATACTTCCTCTGGATGAAAAAGCAGAAAAAAAGATAGCAGTGGTCGGTCCGCTCGCGGATGTGTGGTACAAAGACTGGTACTGTGGTATCCCACCTTATGCGGTGACAGTTTTAGATGGAATCAGGGAAGCATTTACCAATGCAGAAATCAGTCATGAAAGTGGGCTGTCAGAAATACAGATTCGTCTGACAGAGCAAAACAGTGATGAATGTTACGTGGGACTAGATCAAAACAGCCGGTTAAAACTGGTAAAAAAAGAACAGGCAGAAACATTTATTTTAAATGACTGGGGCTGCGGCAATATGACGCTGACAGCAAAAAGCAATGGAAGATTTGTTACGTTAGAAGAAGATACAGATATCATTAAGGCAGATAAAAAAGAAGCCTTTGGATGGTTTGTCCGTGAATCGTGGAATTTTAAGAAAGAAAAAAACGGTTTTACACTGGAAAGCTGGAATAAAAAGCAGGTCTTTGTGGATAAAGCAGGTTATTTTTCTATTTGCGTGGATAATCCGTCAACGCAATTTGAGATAGAAATCGTAAAAGATGGAAAGAAAGCTGCTGAAAAAACAGCAGAGAAAGCTGATTATGTGGTTGCAGTCATTGGCTGTGATCCGGTTATCAACAGCAAAGAAGAGGTAGACCGCACCACACTCGCACTTCCACCGGAGCAGGAAGAACTGGTAAAAGAGGTTGCAGCGGCAAATCATAACACCATCGTGGTCTTGATTAGTAATTATCCGTATGCAATTGGCGAACTGCAGAAACAGGTTCCGGCAATCCTGTTGTCAGCATCGGGCAGTCAGGAACTTGGACACGGAATTGCAGATGTAATGACTGGAAAGGCATCGGCAGCAGGAAGAGTAAATATGACATGGTATCATTCAGATGAAGACCTGCCGGATATGAACGACTATGATATCATTCAGGGAAAACGCACCTACCAGTATTTTGACAGAGAAGTGCTCTATCCGTTTGGATATGGTATGTCTTACACGACATTTTCCTACGAAAAAATGCAGATCAAAAAAGAACGGGGCTGTATCAAAGTGAGCTGTTTTATCAGGAATACTGGAGAAAAAACCGGGGATGAAGTCGTACAGCTTTATGTGCATAAAAAGGATTCCCGTGTAAAACGACCGATCAAACAGCTGGCTGGATTTGAGCGTGTCCATAATATAAAACCGAAAGAAGTCAGAAAAGTTAACTTTACAGTACAGTTGTGGGAGTTAGAGTATTATGATGTGATCTCAGAGCGTATGATCTTAGAGGACGGAAACTATCAGTTTATGGTTGGCGCATCTTCACAGGACATCCGTTTAGAGCAGAGCATTATGATTGACGGATTACATGCCGGAAAAAGAAATCCATTCCAGACGACTGCTGCTGATTGTTATGATGCGTATGACCACATGTTCCTGCATCGGGGAATCAACGGTTCCTCCTGTGTGATTCCGGGTTCTGCCGGGGATGATCCGGATATGATCGGGGAATGTCCGGTAGAGGGAACGTTGATTTATCATGATTTTGTCTTTTATAAAAAACCGCGCAAGTTAAATATCACGTTAAAGGTACTCGAAACAGCTCATATCACTGTGACGGGTGAGAACGGAGTGCAAATTACTGCAGAACCGGTAGACTGCTACCGGATGTTAGAAATAGACCTGCCGGAAGATTGTATAAAGACAGGAGTACCGGAAACGGTTCAGATCCGGGTGGAAGGAAAATGTAAGATATCTAAATTTGTGTTTGCCTGATAAAAAATTCACAATTGAACCGCAGGCTGTGAAGTGTTATAGTATGTTCTGGATGATATTCCGTATACAAGGAAATCATACCAGAACATATTTTTTATCAGAAAAAGAGAATAAAACAAGGAAAACCGCTTGTATCCGTCAGTCGACGGAATGAGACAGTCGCATGCTGCTCTACCGGAGGAGAAAATTCATGCTCGTAAAAGAGTCTGTATTTTGTTCCACAAAAAAAGGGGAGGATCGCATGCAGATCAGTTTTATTGGCGCCGGGAAAGTCGGCGTGTCACTCGGAAAATATTTTATCAGTAAGGGCAGGAAAGTAGGAGGTTATTATAGTCTAAGCCCAGAGTCTGCCGCATGGGCAGCAAATTTTACACACACAAAGCAATATCAAAGTATCAAAGAAATCATTAGCAGCAGCGACATGATCTTTTTTACCGTACCTGATGACAGAATCAGGGAAGTCTGGGAGTCGGCAAGACCGTATACCCATGGTAAAATCATTGCACACTGCAGCGGGATTCACAGTTCGAACATCTTTTCTGATATAGATCGTACTGGTAGTATGGCCTATTCTATTCATCCACTCTGTGCCATCAGTGACAGGGAAACATCCTGGCAGGCGCTTGGTGATGTACTGTTCACCATTGAGGGGGATGCACGAAATATCTCCAATATCCAAGACATGTTTACGCAGATGGGAAACCGTACCTGTTTTATTTCTGCGGAAAACAAAATCAAATATCATGCAGCGGCGTCTTTGGCATCAAACCATATGACGGCGGTATTTTTTATGGCACAAAAACTGTTCTTAGAGTGCGGTTTTACGGAACAACAGGCAAATGAGGAATTGTACCGGCTTGCAAAAGGCAATCTGGAAAATATCCATGCACAGGGATGTATTGCTTCCCTGACCGGACCTGTGGAGCGCGGTGACAAAAATACCGTACAGAAACATCTGGATGCATTGAATGCTGACATGAAAAAAGCCTATCTGGAAAATGCAAAGCAGCTTTTAGAGATTGCGGAGCAGAAAAATCCGGATAGAGATTATGCGGCAATGAAAGAAGTTTTCATGCCGACAAAAATTGAAAAATCGTGTGAAAAATAAAGATTTTCACATGCAGGAATGGAGAATGAAAAATGAAAAACACAGTACTGACTTTGCAGAAGCAAAAAGACGAACACGACAAGATCACAATGGTAACGGCTTACGATTACACGACCGCGAAGATCATGGATGAATCCGGCGTGAACACGATCTTAGTCGGAGATTCACTGGGTATGGTCATGCTTGGTTATGATGATACATTATCCGTGACCATGGAAGATATGATCCATCACACGGCAGCAGTGACCAGAGGAGCAAAAAATGCATTTGTTGTTGCAGATATGCCATTTATGTCCTACCAGACTTCCGTCTATGATGCGGTGGTCAATGCGGGACGCCTGATGAAAGAGGGCAGGGCAAACGCAGTCAAATTAGAGGGTGGAGTAGAATTTGCCCCGCATATCAAGGCAATCGTACAGGCATCGATCCCGGTCGTTGCACATCTTGGACTGACACCACAGTCAGTCAATGCATTTGGCGGATTTAAAGTACAGGGCAAAGATATCGAAGCGGCACAGAAACTGATCGAGGATGCGAAGGCAGTTGAAGCAGCAGGTGCATGCATGGTTGTTTTGGAATGTGTACCGGCAAAACTTGCGAAGAAAATCACGGAGACACTTAAGATTCCGACCATCGGTATCGGGGCAGGCGCAGATTGTGACGGTCAGGTGCTTGTTTATCAGGATCTGCTTGCCATGTACGGTGATTTCCGTCCAAAATTCGTAAAAGTATTCGCAAATGTCGGTGATGCAATGCGCGAGGGAATGGCAGCATACATCAAAGAGACAAAAGAGGGAACATTTCCGTCAGCAGAGCACTGTTTTAAAATAGACGATTCCGTGATCGAAAAATTATATTAGGGGGACAAAAAAATGAAAATCGTATCAACCATAAATGAAGTAAGAGAACAGGTAAAAGAGTGGAAAAAAGAAGGAAATACGATCGGTTTTGTTCCGACCATGGGCTATTTACATGAGGGACATGCGAGCCTTATTGATGCGGCACGCAAAAATAACGATAAAGTAGTTGTCAGTATTTTTGTAAATCCGATCCAGTTTGGACCAAATGAAGATTTAGAAAGTTATCCGAGAGATTTAGAGCATGATGCAAAACTCTGTGAGGAGCATGGAGTTGATCTGATCTTCCATCCGACACCGGATGAGATGTATGGGGATAACTTCTGTACCTTTGTGGATATGGATGTGCTCACAAAAGAACTTTGTGGATTAAGCAGACCGGTTCACTTTCGTGGAGTATGTACGGTTGTATCCAAGCTGTTTAACATTGTGACTCCGGACAATGCATATTTCGGACAGAAAGATGCGCAGCAGTTAGCAATCATCAAACGTATGGTCAAAGATTTAAACATGCCATTATCCATCCACGGCTGTCCGATCATCCGTGAAGAGGATGGTCTTGCAAAGAGCTCCAGAAATACATACCTTTCTCCGGAAGAGAGAAAAGCTGCACTTGTTCTGAGCCGTTCTGTTTTCCTTGGTGAAAAAATGGTAAAAGAAGGCGAGCGTGACTGTAAGAAAGTGATTGCTGCAATGACCGCGGAAATTGAAAAAGAACCGTTGGCAAAGATCGATTATGTCAAAATTGTAGATTTATCCACAATGCAGCAGATCGATACAATCGAACACGGCATACTTGCAGCAATGGCAGTCTATATCGGAAAAACAAGACTGATCGACAACTTTATGATCGAGGACTAGAAAAGAGGAAAATATGACAATTTCAATGTTAAAAGGAAAAATCCACCGCGCGACCGTAACACAGGCAGAACTTGACTATGTGGGAAGTATTACCGTAGATATCCAGCTTTTAGAGGATGCCGGAATCTTCGAATATGAAAAAGTACAGATCGTGGATGTAAACAACGGCGCACGCTTTGAAACTTATACGATCGCAGGAGAGCGCGGCAGCGGAGTCATCTGTTTAAACGGTGCAGCAGCCCGTATGGTACAGACGAATGATAAAGTGATCATCATGGCATATGCAGATGTGACGCCGGAAGAGGCAAAACAGCAGAAACCGGTTGTTGTGTTTGTAGATAAAAATAACCATACGACTGAGATTACAAACTATGAACATCATGGGGAGATATCGGCGATCCGTTAAAGAAATCCGGTAACAGCAGATATGAGAATGTGGCGTTGGTGAAACGGTAACAGTTGAATCATAAAAAGCAATAAGTTATAATTATTTATAATTTATTGCTTTTTTAGTTATGTCAATTTATTTTTGCAGAACAAAATTCATTTTTTGAAAAATAGATCTGTTTACATGGAGGGAAAATATGCCGCAGAATTTTTATGAACTCGTATGGATTTTTATCATTTATGCCTTTATCGGCTGGTGTACGGAAGTATCTTATGCAGCCTTAGACCGTGGAATTTTTGTAAACCGTGGATTTTTAAATGGGCCTTACTGTCCGATTTATGGCTGTGGCGTTGTGATCGTCGTTGCGGTGTTAACCCCATTGAAAGAAAATCTGTTGATATTGTTTATCGGTTCATTTTTACTGACATCCATTCTGGAATATATTACAGGATATCTGCTTGAAAAAGTATTTCATAACCAGTGGTGGGATTATTCTGACAAGCCGTTTAATATTCATGGCTATGTCTGCCTCAAATTTTCCATCTACTGGGGACTTGCATGTACATTTATCATGGATGTTCTGCATCCGATCATTTATAAAGGAATTACGCTGATGCCGCATATTCCAGGCGTAATATTGCTGTGTATTATCATGACTGTCTTTTTTGTGGACTGCGGCATTACCGTTGCAACAATCCTGAAATTTAATAAACGACTCAAAGTTATGGATGAAATGGCGGAACGTATACATAAACTGTCTGATGAGATCGGAGAAAACATTTATGAGAACGTGACGGACATCGTAGAAAAATCAGAAGAATTCCAGAAGACACATGCGGAGCTGCTGGATAAATTAGCGGAAACAAAGGATAACCTGATGGAGATTCCGGGCAGTGCCAAAGAAAAGATCACAGAAACGACTGGTGCAGCGAAAGATAAAATTGTTGAGACAACTGGAACTGCAAAGGATAAGATTGCAGGAACGACTGGTGCAGCAAAAGATAAGATTACAGGAACAACCGGCGCAGCGAAAGATAAATTTGCAGATACTGCCGCAAATGCCAGACTTGTGCTGGAAGAAAATATTATGGAAGCTAAGAGCAGTTTTGAAGCTAAGAAAAATGCCTGGACTGAAAAATCCGAAGAGTGGAAGAAAAACCGCGAAAGACAAAAGGCGGAACTTTCCGAACTTTCCGAAAAATATGAACATCTTTTTGAGGAGAAGAACTTTGGTTTTAAGCGTCTTATGAAGGCATTCCCTGATATGAAGTCAAGAGAGAACGATAAGACTCTGACGGAATTTAAAAAACATTTTCATTTAGACAAGCCGGAACAAAAATAAAATAAACGCACAGCGGGCAGCAGTGCAGAAACGGAGAAAACATGATCAGAACAGTCGATACCCAGATAATTACAGAAAATATCAAAGAGATGTGTATTGAAGCAAATCATTATCTTTCCAAAGACATGGACATTGCAATGAAGCAGGCAGTTGAGACAGAAAAATCCGAACTTGGTAAAAAAATCTTAAACCAGCTTCAGGATAACTTAAAGATCGCAGATGAAGAGATGATACCGATCTGTCAGGATACCGGAATGGCAGTCATCTTTTTAGAAGTTGGACAGGATGTTCATTTTGAGGGAGATGCGATCGAGGATGCCATTAACGAAGGCGTGCGTCAGGGATACACAGAAGGATTTTTACGGAAATCTGTTGTAAAAGATCCATTGATCCGTGAAAATACAAAAGATAATACACCGGCAGTTATCCATTATTCCATCGTACCGGGAGATAAAGTAAAGATTACGATTGCACCGAAAGGATTCGGAAGTGAAAACATGAGCCGCGTGTTCATGTTAAAGCCGGCAGATGGTATCGAAGGAGTGAAAGATGCCATATTAACAGCCGTAAAAGATGCAGGACCGAATGCATGCCCGCCTATGGTCGTGGGAGTCGGGATCGGTGGTACGTTTGAAAAATGTGCAATTCTTGCAAAAAAAGCGCTGACCCGTCCGGTTGGCGAACATTCCGATATCCCTTACGTGAAAGATATGGAAGAAGAACTGCTTGGAAAGATCAATAAACTTGGCATTGGACCGGGCGGACTTGGCGGTACGACAACAGCACTTGCAGTCAATATCAATACTTATCCGACACATATCGCAGGACTTCCGGTAGCTGTTAATATCTGTTGTCATGTAAACCGTCATGTAGTAAGGACAGTCTGAGATTAAGACTTTTCAAATGCAAAATACATTTTTCACACGCAGGATTTGTGCTTCGCACAAACTTGTGATGCGCTTAAAAGCAGCGTAAGAATGGAGGTTATCATGGATAAACACATTACAACACCGATTACGGAAGAAGTCACAAAAGATTTAAAATCTGGTGATTATGTTTATATTACAGGAACGATTTATGTAGCAAGGGATGCTGCACATAAAAGAATGATCGAGGCACTGCAGCGTGGAGAAGAACTGCCGATCGATATTAAGGACAGCACAATATATTATATGGGACCGTCTCCGGCACGAGAAGGGAGACCAATCGGTTCGGCAGGACCAACAACAGCTTCACGTATGGATAAATATGCACCGACATTACTTGACCTTGGAGAAAAGGCTATGATCGGTAAGGGGAAACGCACAAAGGAAGTTATTGATGCGATTGTACGTAACCATGCAGTTTACTTTGCGGCGATCGGTGGTGCAGGAGCACTTTTATCAAAATGCATCACAAAATCAGAGATTGTATGTTATGAGGATCTTGGAGCAGAGGCAATCCGCAAGATTGAGATAAAAGATTTCCCGGTTATCGTTGTCATTGATAGTCAGGGGAATAATCTTTATGAAACAGCGATCAGGGAATTTGCATCCATTTAAGAATAAAATTTTTACATGTGAGGATTTGTGTTTATGCACCGACATGCAGATGAAAAAGAGATTTTCACTGGAAAGCAGCACAGGAATGGAGAATTTTATGGAAAGAAATTTAAACTGGGCAGTTCTTGGAACTGGTGTGATCGCAAATGAGATGGCGCAGGCTTTAAATACCATGGGGAAAAAACTCTATGCAGTGGGAAACCGTACTCATGAAAAAGCAGTTAAATTTGCGGAAAAATATCAGGTAAAAAAAGTATATGATGATTTTCATGAGATGTTTACTGATCCACAGGTGGATGTGATCTATATCACTACACCGCATAACACCCATATCGAATTTGTCAGGGAAGCGCTGAAAAATAAAAAGCATGTGTTATGTGAAAAATCAATTACTTTAAACAGTCTTGAACTGGATGAAGCATTGCAGCTTGCAAAGGAAAATAATGTTATTTTTGCAGAAGCGATGACAATCTGGCATATGCCGCTTTATAAAAAATTATGGGAATTTATCGATGCGGGGAAAACGGGAGAATTTTCTTCAAATCTGAAAGAAGAGTATGCAGAGATTGCAGACTGGTTGAAAGAAGGGATACCTGCACTTGGAAAAGTCCAGATGATCCAGCTTAATTTTGGAAGTTATAAAGAATATAATATGGATAACCGTTTCTTTAATATGAATCTTGCAGGTGGGGCATTGTTAGATATCGGTGTCTATGCACTCAGTATTGCACGCAGTTTTATGGAGAGCAAACCGGATCAGGTTTTGAGCCAGGTAAAATTTGCACCTACCGGCGCGGATGAACAGGCAGGCATTTTACTGATGAACAAAGAATCACAAATGGCAGCGCTTGCTTTATCCTTACATTCAAAACAGCCAAAACGTGCAGTCATCAGTTGTGAAAAAGGATATATTGAAATCATGGAATATCCGCGGGCAGATCAGGCGGTGATTGTGGAAGCTGAGTCCGGGGTGCGCCATATTGTGACAGCAGGAGATACAAAAAAGGCCTTACAATATGAAATGGAAGATATGGAGTATGCAATAGAGACGGGAGATATCCGGAAACTCAGAATATCTGATACAAAAGATGTCATGGATATTATGACAGGTTTAAGGAAAGAATGGAATATGAAATATCCGGGAGAGATATGGTAAAAGTATACTGGCATTTAAAATGCCTTTTCTGTGATATAAATAATTATAAATCCGTATTCCGGGAATAAAAAACAGAAATGTGAAAATAATAGTTGACAAATCAGGAAAGATTTAGTATAGTTATTCATGCGTTACGGCGCACGAACAATATCATATTGATAAATAAAGACTTTGGAGAAGTACTCAAGTGGCCGAAGAGGTGCCCCTGCTAAGGGTATAGGTCGGGTAACCGGCGCGAGGGTTCAAATCCCTCCTTCTCCGCTTATTATTTACAATATGAGTTGTTCAAATTTTTTTTGAAAATGTTGTTGACAAACATCACAAACTTTGGTAATATAAACGAGTTGTGAAAAATAAGAATTACAAATTGTTTGAAAAAACATGAAAATTCAAAAAGTTACAACAAATCAGAAAAAAGTTCTTGACAAACAGAACAACACATGATAAGATATCAGAGTTGTCGTGTTTGAGATAACAAATCGGACAAAACCGATTGAAAGAAAAACTTTCAAAAAAATGAAAAAAGTTCTTGACAAACCAGTCTTGATAAGATATAATAAACAAGCTGTCGCCGAGAACGACAACAAAACAAAGAACCTTGATAACTGAACAGTGAAATAACCTTGAAAGATTCAATGAATTTCAGGGTGTTGTGAATAACAACACACGAACGTTTCTATATAGAAACAACCTTAAAACAGTAAATCAGAAATAAATCTGATTAAGCCAGTTTATAACTGGACAGGAAAACTTTTAAACATGAGAGTTTGATCCTGGCTCAGGATGAACGCT